>CAZOCV010000101.1:0-12479 GCA_964578395.1 uncultured Pirellulales bacterium | reverse complement strand
GATTTTTTGCGTTATAAACACGGTTGGCGATACGAAAAATCGCGGGCAGGATGCCCGCGTCACCCTTCACAAAAAGAACTAACTAAAGATGGCTCCATAATTTGTCGAAGATATCCAGGGTAAAAACAGAACCCTGGATAAGGAATCCCGGATATGTCCGATAAGGGCAAAATCCTGATTATCAGCCCTGAGAATCGGCTTCCCGAACGCCTCGCGGAAGCCATCGCCCAACTGGACCTGACATGCGAACTGCGCCGGCCGCCCGCCGATAAAAGCGACCGGCTGAACCTGGTAAAAACGGACGCTGTCGTTTTAAGCCTCACCGAACTGGCCCAGTTGGAACAGGACGACATTCGCCAATGCACCGAGGATCTGAAAAAACTGGCCCTGCAGGCGCTGGTACTGACGGATTCGACCGGAGGGGATCATCCCGCCGAAAAAGAACTCAGCGACGGCCTGATCTGTGCAGGTGCCGATGAATCCACCGAAATGCTCAAAGGACGGCTGGCGGCAATGATGGGCGTGCGCGAACAATTGCGGGCCATAAACATGGAATTACAGCAGTTGCGCATGCTCAACGGACCGCTGAACAGCCATTTTACGCAGGTGGACGAGGAAATGCGGCTGGCGGCGCGCTTGCAGCGTGATTTTTTGCCCCGGAACATACCCCAACTGGAAAACATACGCTTCGCCACGGTGTTCCGGCCGGCGACCTGGGTGAGCGGCGATATTTTTGATATCATGCGGCTGGATGAGCACCATGTTGGTTTTTATATTGCCGACGTGGTCGGCCACGGCATGCCTGCGGCCTTATTGACGATTTTTATTAAACGGGCGCTGGTCACCAAAAAGATTCAGGGCCACAGCTATAGCATCGTCAGCCCCGGCGAAGCACTCAAGCATCTCAATGACGACCTGGTAACGCAGGACCTGAGTAATTTTCAATTCGCCACGTGCTGTTATGCCGTTTTAAACACGCAGACTTTACAGTTGCAGGTGGGCAACGCCGGTCATCCGCCGCCGATGCGCATTAATCGCCTGGCGCAGGAAAGCGAATTGTCGGTCAGCGGTCCGCTGCTGGGCGTTTTTGCCGAGGCGGAATATGAAACCGCGGAGTTTCAGCTTCATCGCGGCGACAAGCTCCTGCTGTACAGTGACGGCGTGGAAGTGGCGTTTGTCAGCGCCGGGCCGGACGAACCGCTGCGCTTTCGGCAGGAATGCGGCGATTTGGCCCAAAGCGACATTCAAACCATGACCCAGCGGCTGATTTATATCATTGATCGTGAAGAAGGATCGCTTCACCCGCGCGATGATGTAACGATTGTCGGCCTGGAGATTAATGCGCCGACCGCCGATAAAACCGATGAACCGCCGGCGGAGTAAATCCCGCCCCACCGAGCCTATTCCGGATCGGGCAGGATGTTGCGTATCCGTTCATTGAGGATAATTTTCTGGCCGATGCGCAGGTTTAATCGTTCTATCGTTCCGGCGGGCAGTTCCAGGGCATACCGGCACGGTGAAACGCTGTGATACTGGCGCGACGCCGTTCCCGGCGACGGTGCTTTCATGGCATGCTGGTTGACAATCGTTCCTTCGGCATCCAGAAATAACACATCAATATCCACCAGGCAGTTTTGCATGTGAAAGGTGCGCGGGCGTGAGCGGGAAAAAATAAAAATCATGCCGTGATCCGCCGAGAGTTGCTCCCGAAACATTAATCCCTGGGCACGATCCGCCTGACGATAGGCCAGTTCGATAGTGAACGTTTCGCCGCCGATAGTGAGCGGGGTGGCGGAGAGCTCCCGAACCTGATTCATTGCTGCAGGCGGCGGGGCGGATGCAGTTTTTTCCTTTCGGCAGGCGTCGCCCGCCAGCAGAAGCAAACTTAAAATAATCAGCGGGAATAACATATTGAGAACTTTTCGTTTCATAGCGTTTGAAAATCGCGCAAAACATCTGCAAGTTTTTCCATCGGCAATCCGACAACATTGCTTTCACTGCCCGTCATCCTCTCCACGAACCGGTCGCCGCCTTCCTGCAGCGCGTAAGCTCCGGCCTTGCCCTGCCAGGCACCGCTTTCAAGATAGGCTTCGAGGTCGGCCTGGCTCATGGCCCGCATCACCAGCCGTGTCACCTCGTGGGTAATGATGCGCTGGCCGGACGCCAGATGCAGCACGGCCAAACCCGTAATCACTTCGCCCGGTCCGGCAAAAAAATGCTGCAGGATGCGCCGGGCATCGTCCCGATCAGCCGGTTTGCCCACCATGCCGCGCTGATGCACACACACGGTATCAGCGCCAATAACAATCCGTTCCGGAAACCGCCGGGCCACCGCGGCGGCTTTAAGATACGCCAGGGCCTCGGCCCATCCCGCCGGCCAAACACCGGCCCTATCCGTGATGCGCGGTTCATCCACATCGGGCGCCACGACCTCAAACGCATAGCCCGCCTGCCGCATTAATTCACGCCGACGGGGCGAACCGGACGCCAATATCATTGCCTTTTGCAACACCTTTAACTCACAGGAGATAACACAATTTCCGCACATTATCATAACCAAAACGCATCTTTGGGGAAAATAGAAAATCCGATTCATTATGAGCGATTTATTGGACTTCGAGCAAAAACCGGGATAATAATACAACAAGGAGACAACCATGAAAAAAGTGCTTTATATCGAGGGTTCTCCGCGCGGTGAAGCTTCATATTCCATCCGCGCGGCGCAGGCGTTTCTCCGGGAATACCAACGGCTACATCCGCAGGATAACATTGCGCATCTGAATGTCTTCGAGCGGGAATTGCCGGTGTTCAGCGGGCTGGCCCTGGAAGCCAAGTATGCCCTGATGCACGGCCAGGAAGCCAACCGGGAGCAAAAATCCGCCTGGAAGGCGGTGGAAACGGTCATCGAAGAATTTAAATCGGCTGATAAATATGTTTGGGCTGTACCCATGTGGAATTTCGGCATCCCTTACCGGCTCAAACAGTATATCGACATACTCTTGCAACCGGGTTACACCTTCAGCCATTCTCCCGAAAAGGGCTACGAAGGCCTCGTTACCGGCAAACCGGTTTTTATCGCTTATGCCCGCGGCGGGGAATACATCGAGGGCGAAGCCTCCGCGGCCGCCGACATGCAAAAACCTTACCTGGAGTTGGTTCTCGCTTTCATCGGACTGACCGATATCCGCCGCGTCATCGTGCAGCCGACTATGCAGGGCCGCGACATTGGTAAGGAAAAACTCGACGCCGCCTGCGTCCAGGCCCGCCAATTGGCCGCATTATTCTGACCGCCGCGTTAATGGCTGCCTGTATCATCCGGAATGTGAACGATCCTAACGGGCATTAATTGCACCGGACCCAGCAGGCCGGATTTCACCAGCGGCTCATCTTTCGACCACTGTTTCCAGGTCGTGAACGTAAAACGGCCCGTGGGATTGGGTTTGCCTTCCTGGAGCCATTGCGGCCATTGTTTAATGGCGCCATCAGGCGCATATTCGGTATCATCAGGCAATCGCTCATCGCCAATCAAACGATTGACCCATAAATTCGCCACGTTGATTTCCAGCGTATTCTCGCCGGGAACCAGCGCCTCGGTGACATCCACGCGATAGGGCTGCTTCCAGAGAACGCCCAGGTTCCTGCCGTTGACAGTGACATCCGCCATCACCTCCACGCCGCCCAGGTCGAGGACGATGCGCTGTTTAGGCAGGATATAATCATTACCGAGGGTAAACGTTTTTCTATAAGTCGCCGTGCCGGAAAAGTGTTTCACGCCATCGTCAGGATGCTCGCTCCAGGATATCAGCTTGCTGAATTCCACTTGCTGGGGAGCGCCCCACCCCGGCGCAAAGGCCACTTGCCATGGTCCGTCGATGGCTAAATCGTTCGGTATCGTTTTTACCTCGTAAGAAAAATCCCGTCCATCAGCGGTCTTGACGGTGTATGCCCCCGGCTGATGCGCTTCGATACGCAGTTGATTATCCTCATTCACGGTGAGCATGACGGCGGGCGATTCCACGAGTTTGGCTTTGGCGGCAGTTTGGGCGTCGCTCGCATTCCATTGCGTCGTCAAACACCTCTGGCCATCGCGGTTTACGGAAACCACTGGCGCCTTGGCGGGCGCAGCGTCCTCACGAAAGATCACGAACACCGACCCCGCCTGCTCGAAATGAATCGGCAGCCGCGTCACGCTGTTGACATCCTCGTACATCGCCGGCAGCTCGATGGTCCCGGTATCGGCCCGCCACAACTCCGGCCGCTTGCCCGACACACGGAACGAACACAAGGCCTGTTCCCGCTGGGGCAGTTTATTAGCAACAAAGTAAATGTCCGCATCCTCCGTGCGGCGATGAATAAAACGCAAACTGCGTGCGCCGCTTGCGGTCTGGTAATCGAAATCCGGCGGCACATTGAGCTTGGTAAACACGTCGTCGATAATCTCCTCTTCGGCGAACAGTTCGATTTCCGCAAAGGTGGGAGCGATTTCTCCCCACGGCGCTATTCCCATCGGCCCGGCCTCCCGCGCGGCCACCCAGCCTTCCGTCGCCGTCACATCGGTATTCCAATTCACTCCCGGCGCCGGGGCGGATTGCCACTGCTTATCCGTGTATAATTCCTGAATGGTCCCATCGCCATATCGAACACACAAACGACCGATTACACCGGAAGGATTAGGCTCCCGACCCCAGTTAACGGCTTCCACGGCGATAAGATTTTGCCCCGGCTTTACGTGCGGCGTTAAATCCATCTCGACGAAGCGATTGAAATTATGCCCTTCATCCATCCTCTGACCATTGAACCAACACGTAAAAGCGTTATCGACATGCAGGCGCAAGCTAACTTGAGCAACGGCTTTCCCCTCATCCAGCGTGAAAATCCGCCGGAAATAGCGGTTTCCTGCGGGAACTGCCACGGCCGGATCGCCTTCCGGATGCCAGATCCACTGCGCTGAACCGAACGCCTCTCGCGGGGAAGGAGGACCTCCGGCCTGCTTTTGCAGGGCGGCGGACCAGAATATTCGCCCCTTTCCGCAGTTACGTTCGGTCAGTTGCGCCGGGGGCGGTTCCGGCCCCCAAAGGCTTTCGGCCAGCTTGGTTATTTCCTGGTCGCACCGCGGAAACCCGCTCAAACTCGGCGATTTCACCGGACGCGGCCCGACGGCAATCGCGCCCGCCTCGACCAGGTCTTTCACCTTTTTGAGCAATTCCGGCGTCATGGTCTCCATCAGCGGCAGCGCCAGCAGCCGGTAGCTCATGCCATCGGGCAGCACCAGCCGGCCCTCCTTGACCGTCACGCGGGTCAGCAGTGCTTCGGGCGAACACAGATCATAATTGTAGCGGCTCCGGTCGCGCAGCTCATCCCGATTCCCTGTATTTTTGGCGATGAACCGCTTTTGAACGCCCATGGATTGCGGCGAGCCTTCCGCGCCCAAATAAAGAACATCGGCCACGAACAATCCCTGCCGCAGCATATACTGGCAGCGCGTCAAATAGTCATGCCACCCCTTGGACATCTCCCACCACGTCTGCGTCCGCTCGTAGTGCAGTCCCCACGGCCCCATCGCCATGCCGGGCCTGACATTCAACCACGGCTGCATGGCGTAACGGTGAAACGAAAAACGATTAATCCCCTCGCAAAACGCCCAGTCGCCCATTTCCTTAATGGTTGCCGGATGGCTCAGCCAGCGTTCCGCATCGGTGGCGGTAAACGCTTCGGCGCTGATAATCGGCTTGCCGTACACGTGGGCCGCCGACGTCATCTCCCGGCTGGTAAAACTGAATCCATAAGGCCGACCGCCCCAAAACCACCACGTCCAGAATTCGCCCATCGGCTCATCCGCCCGCCCGGCATACGCCAGTTCATCGCACGGACAGGAGGTATAGGCTTCGATACTCAGCCGCAGGCCGCTTTGGTTCGCCAGTTGGCGCAGATGCCCGGCGTAATTATCAATTAATAATTCGGAAATCGTCTGCCGAAAGTCCCACAAAAATCGCTCTGACGCCTCGCGGCTGTCGATAATGAATCCCGTTACCACCGGCAGCATGACTATCGGGTCGTAGCCGCGGCGCTGGATAAATTCCTCGCGAAAGTCCGCCGTCCAGTTTTGCACATCGATTTCCCAACTGCCGATATGCGTGGTGGTAAACGATTTTCCCGTCAGTTCCCCGGCGTCATCGGCAAGCTTTTTGATAAAGCCGTTAAAGTGTGCCTCCACCGCCTGCTTACTGAGCTTGTCGCATTCCCAGCCGCACCCAGCTGCCGGGGCGGGATGATTCTTTTTGCCGGTGAGGGTATGCCCCACCCGCAGCACAATCCAATCCCCTTCGGGCGCCTCCCACGCCAGCGTGCCATCCGCAGCCATCTTGTCCGTCAAATCTATAATACGATTGCGGTCAATCATCTCTTCCCGTTTCGGCTCCGGCCAGTTCACCCGCGTCGGCAGCAGGCTCGACCGCCCCATATACAAAAAATCCGTCGTCTGCTGCACGCTTTTATAGGCTATATGTTCGATTCGGGCCTTCCCCTCCGGAGCAGGAAACGCCAGCACCCCCACCTCGCGATAGTAATCGCCGACTATCGGCGGGGCCGCCAGGGTCATCTCTTCCTGCCGGGGTCCTGTGACCGGCGTTTGCGTCCAGACCAGTTTCTGCATGGCCAGTTCCGGCGTAATCCACGGCCCGCCGCTACCGGCCCAACCGGCGTCATTGCTCATGTCGATTTCCATTCCCAGCCGCTGCGCCTCACGCACGGCATGGCCAAACAGGTCCCGCCACGCCTCCGACGCGAACGCCACCTCTCCGGCCGGCGACCGCTGATCGTCCACCTCCACAATCAACACCCCGCCGATACCCACGCGGGCCATCGCCTCCAGGTCGGCGGTGATGCCTGCGCGGTTGATATTGCCGTTAATCCACTCCCAGTTCACCCACGGCCGGGCATCCTCCGGCGGCGACAAAAAGTTCCGTTCCAGTTCGGCCGGGCTTTGCCCCCATGCCGTCGTGCCCGACAGAACCAGGATGCATAATGACATAACCTCGAAAATAAAGGATGCTTTTTTCATAAGATTTTTCCTGCGGCGGAGATAAACCCGCTTTTTTTACTTGACCAACCAGCCTGCGTCAAACAACGCCTCAGCAGAACTAATTTTATGGGTTCACCTCGCCGACGCAAGAAAATTGGCCGGGAACGGCTCAGGCATATGGCGGAAAAAGAACTTCCGCGCAGAAAAAAACCTCCGCCGTAATGCCGCCGTCTGGGATTTTTGAGAACCCATGATTTCAAAGTGGGTAATCAGTAGCTTGAATCCGAAAATCCTGGCGGGCAGGCATATCCGGCGTTACAAAGGCCTGACTTCCCTGAATATGGGTATCGGTTCATCAAAAATGGACCAAACAAGCCAACATGGCAGAGGTTCTTTTCTCAAACCATACGTTCACTATAGCCGCTCTCGTCGTCCGATGCAAGAAAATTCACCGGCAAATATTCCCGCCAATAATTTTCCGCAAATACCCTTGACTTTCCCCCGGCCAGGTGTTCTCACCGCTGGGCGTGCCAGATAGTTTAGCCGCGGATGAGATTTAAGAATAGTATTCAGAACTCAGAAGCCAGAAGCCAGAATTAAATGTCATTCCCGTGCAGGCGGGAATCCAGTCTTAACAGCGTAATCTGCGCAATCAGAGTCAAATATCTTAGCCACGAATTAACACGAATCTGCTCGAATTTATTCCTGCTTCGTGCTTCTTCTTGTCGCGGCGTAGTTATAAACGAAGCCGGACTTGTCACGGCGAAGTTGCAAACGAAGACGGATTGCTTCTTATTTTTCACCATGAAGAACGCGAAGGTCACGAAGATAATTTAGCCACTGATTTACACTGATGAACACTGATATGTCATGCTGAGTCCGCCTCAAGCGGACGAAGCATCTCTCTTGTTTGCAGCGTATCTGTCACGTCATAATTTATCGGCATGGGCCAAGGGCCTATCCTACTCAACTATTTCCCCAACATGGCCCGGCGAAAGACATAATAAACGAGAAAAGCCACCACATACGTGATGATCGCCCACGCGATATGGCTCCTTTTCCACATGCCCTTAAATGATCTTCCATTCATCTTATAAAGCAGGTACATCATCCCGGCCAGAACGAGAATACTGATTAACAGATAGTCTATCATACTCATCCTATCTCTCAATAATTAAGCCGCAAGACGACCCTGCTCGGGCGGGAAAAGCCTTCAGCATAAATGTCGCAGAACGCGGCGTAGTTGCAAACGAAGTCGGTCGCCCTGCAGCTTGTTTTCTCCTTACTTCCTAGTCGCGGCGTAGTCATAAACAAAGCCGGACTTGTCACGGCGTAGTTGCAAACGAAGTCGGATTGATTCTATTTTGTAACCACGGATTTCACAGATGGCACGGATTAAAACATTTTTTACCACGATGAACACGAAGAAAAGAAGTTTATCCGCAGATGACGCAGATTACGCCGATGTCGTGACGCGGGCATCCTGCCCGCGATGAATGCCCGGATAGCTGGTGATTAAAGTACAATGTCCCCATGTCTTTTTCACGTGTCTTTTTTCTAATTATTGAATAACGTGTTCGGCTACCAATTTAATAATGATGTTTAAAAATCGGTTGGTTTTATTGTCGATGTGTTTAAATTTCCGTAGGGTACTTGATATAAAGTAATAGTGAAACCATTTACTTGATCACCATCAATCTCGAAGCTGAAAGTTTTATCCGCTTTGCTATATGATGTTTCAGGACCAAAAAGGTACTCGTATCCATACCAGGTATTTCCGGACGCATACCTGACTTCATATACTCCAAGTGGAACATCTATGCAAACAGTCGACCCACTTCGTACAAATACTGTTAAAACAGACGTTTTCGTATACGCATTTACTAGTTTGACTAGGTAGTGGCTGCCTAAGGCAGCTTTTATTTCAAAAGGAGCTATGCATTCGGTTGAAATATATTTTTGAATACTCCCATTATAGGGTAATGACTGTTCGGGATAAGATGGTTTTGCTGTACGTAGTGGCATAGGCTTGGGTGAAAAGGGTGTAGGAGTTGGGTGACGTACCCATTGTTTTTCAGAAAGCTCATCGTTAACATTAATAGTTGCACATAAACCGACAGTACATAAAATAACAAAAAAAAAGTATGCGATAATTCGTTTGTATTTTGGCCAGGATTCGTACGTTTCATCTGTGGAATGTGGTGCTTGGGCAAAATCATTATTTTCATGAAAATACTGGTAATTACCTTTTGCATAAGCATCACGCATTTGAGTGTCATACGTTTTTATTTTTTCAAACATCAAATCAACAAGCTTTTTTGTTGGCAAAGTTAAGTTTTCATTGTATCCATCAAATTTAAGTACAACATCCGTGTTTTCATATGAATTGTTCTTGTAATTATGAGTAATGGACACATCCTTTAGAGACCAGATTGGACGAAAAGAAATCGTGTCAAACTCTGTTTTGATAAAATACAGAGGCGTTACATAAAAGTAAGATTTAAGAGTGGCTTTGGACCAGCGCATAATAGTATTAAAATTTCGACCGATTAAAAGCCCGACAAATAATGTTACGCCAGCATACCAAGCAATGGTTTCATTTTTCCATTTGGCGCTATCAGCTTGGCTATATAGATACCAATACCAGCAAAGCAGGATTAAGGTGAAAATATAATTCCACGCAATCCCATCAAGTTTGATTTGCAGCTGGTTCATTTTATCATTGCGTTGCCGCTTTAATAGACGTGATTGCACATCCTCAGATAAAGATTTAAATACTGCTTGCCCTGATGAAAATTCCTGATTAGACGGTGGCGATTGTGATTGATAAGAATCTTGTTTTGTCTGTGAAGATGTTTCGCAATGATTTTTTGAACGCAAATAGTCATATTCATCTCTGGTATTTGAATTTTTTAGTATTGAGTAGGCATCGTTTAATTCTGCCAACATCTCATTCGCTATTTGCCATTCTTTTGCTTGACTATGTTTATCAAATCGATCTGGGTGAATTACCCGTACTCTCGACAGATATGCCTCGCGGATTTCTTCTTGCGTGGCGTTAGGTTCAACACATAGAATCGAATATAGATCTTTTTCGCGTTTCGGTTTCATTATTATTTTAATCCAATGATAGTGTCATCTACGAGATATCACGCTTCCCACTTTACGGCACCGCACTCTGTACACTTATACCCGCGGTTGACAAACCATTTGACAATCTCGTCCTTGAACCAAAGTATGCCAATGCCGCCCGCCATAATCGCAATCACGATTGGCATCGCAAATCCTGTACCCGCTAATAGGTATGTCACCCAAGCCCAAAAACCTCCTATAGGCATTGCGCCTCCGATTATCTTCACGAATAACTCCACAGTTGGCTTCTCGGTGTGACCACAGTTTCTGCATTTGATCTTCATAGCTACTCCTTTTAATTTTCCTTTTTTGCTTATTTTGGTTTAATAAAATGAACTCTTTAGTCCGTGTTGTTTTTCTGAGTCCATCAGTGAAAATCTGCGGCTTAAATAATATTCATATAATAATTCCTCCCAGGTTTGTCCGATAAAGCACGTTCCAGAGAGTCATGGACACTTATTGTATATTGATGGACCGCTTTCGCGAAAGCGATACCGAACTTAAGCGGCACATCCATCAACATAGACCACCTCTAAGCCCATACGGGCCGATAGAAGGATTATAAGGTATAGGGAATACGGGGCAAGGGGAAAATCCCTTTGGGCTGACATGGTTATAAATCCTTATAAATCAAATACTTATTCACCACGTCCGGCTTCCGGCTTCGTTTATAACTACGCCGCGATAAATCGTGACTACGCCGTGATAAGAAGAAGCACGAAGGAAATGCTTAAGATTTGGTTTCTTATTCGAGAAAATTCGTGTTCATTCGTGGCTAAAAAAGCTTTTTTTCGCGTGTTTCGTGTGTTTCGTGGTAGGAAAGTAAGTTTATTGGCGGCGGCGGATACGGTTAATGGCGGGGGAAGATAAGGTTGTGCGGCGGGCGGGGTAAGGGGGATGGGGCAGGCCGGGCCGTGGGACCGATAACGTTCGTTCCATGGGACTGGCAAACGCAGTTCCATGGATCTATAAGGCGCAGGTCCATGGATGCAGCGTCAATAGTTCCATGGGACTATCGGGCGCGGTTCCATGGATGTAGTGGCATTAGTTCCATGGGACTATAAGGCTCAGTTCCATGGATGTAGGGATAGTAGTTCCATGGAACTAGCGATAATGGTTCCATGGGACTGGTGATCATGGTTCCATGGGACTGGTGTTTATCGGACCTGGGACGGGCGATAAGGGGTCCATGATAGCGGTTTTTCGCATCCGGGGGGCGGTTTTCCTTTTTAAGCTGATCCGGGCGTAAAGTAAGCGTGTCCGGCGGCAGAAGACACATTATAGAACGGACAAGATTAAAGGATCAACTGGTTTGAGATAAGCATTGATGGATCATATATTCATATGTTTTCCGTTGGTATAGCGTTATGCCTGTGTTCCGCGATAGAGTATTCAGAACTGTCGTTTTTTCAATCCATGGATTAGCCCAGAGAGCATTTTGGCGATAATTTCCAGTTCAGCCAGCAAAACCGAACATCGATTTTCGTCAATCAAACCTCGAATCACTGCGACACGAAGGAGCGGTACACATTCCTGAGCGGAACCTCTAGCAATGGTAAAGAAATGCTTCCTGTCCGCTATGGTAAATCGGCCGTTGCCTTCCGCAAGATTGGTTGAAATCGATAGTGCCGCACGATTCAACTGGTCTGTGAGAAAATAGTATCCCCGGGGGAAAGATTCCGTCAAGCCGGCGATTTCTCCGGCAAAAGTAACGGCCTTTTGATAAACATCAAGATTTTCAAACATGAACGACATGCACAAATCCTTTTTGAGCAGGTGAACAGTTGAGCAGGAGACCGCAGGGGAGCCGGTCGTCCGCCTTCTGATATTCTTTCTTTCGCCTGCTCACCTGTTCTACTGCTCCCCTGCTCTATTCGCCCTTTGGCGAATCGGGGTGACTGGACTTGAACCAGCGACCTCCTGCTCCCAAAAGGTTCTTGGGGAACATGCTTACGGCTGTAAGTTGTTGTCTATAATAACTATAGCACATTTTTCGTATATTGCAAGTATTGCTTTTATACATTTATTTTTCGCCCGTTATCGCGGATTCACGTTTGATTTTGTATAAATTATACAATCCCCCTTCCCAGCAAAGGTACCCCAACGAGGATAACGGCATGGCTCAAGATGCTTGCAGCGTGCCTTATAAACACTCTTACTCAAGAATTGCTTTTATGAAAGCATCAGCAGTATCTGAGTAAAACACAATATTCACCTTGGTTGCCATCTCATCGGGCAGATCGAGCAGCTGACGCCGTGTGCCGATAGGCATCAACAGTTGGGCTGCGCTTTTCTCCACAGCCAACTCGGCGACGGCGACGGCATT
>CAZOCV010000100.1:0-12596 GCA_964578395.1 uncultured Pirellulales bacterium | reverse complement strand
TTGATATGCTCAGGCGATATCCAGCACGACTTTAAGCTGGTCGGGCTGGGCGGCTTTTTTCAAGGCTTCAACGCCTTCGGAAAGCCGGAAGCGCGAGGTAATCAGGCCGTTGGTGATAATGCGTTCGGCGGCCAGAGCGTTGATGGCGTCAATAAACGGCCCGCAGCGGGAACCGATAACCGTCACCTCATTGACCACCAGCGGCGATAAATCCACCGCCTCGCCGCCCGGAGCGAAGGTGCTCTTCAATACCAGCCGCCCCCGCGGCCGCACGAGTTGACACGCCGTAGTGAAGCCCGACGCGCTGCCGGTGCAGTCAATAACGATATCCCATTCCGGCTTCATCAGCATCTCATTGAGAAGAATGCCCTGAATGCCGCGTTTTTCGGCGAACATCAGTTTGTCGGGGTGTTTGCCCAGCAGCACCACCTTATTGGTCGGCGCCGCCGCCTGGGCCAGCACCTGCACCGCCAGCAGTCCCAGTCGTCCATCGCCCACCACGATGACTTTGGCCCGCGGCTCAATGGGAACCTGCTTGACGATTTGATACGCCGCCGCCAGCACTTCCACGAATACCGCCCGGTCATCATCCACCGTATCAGGCAGGATATGCACGTTTCGCCGCGGCAGCACGAGCTTTTCGGCAAAGGCGCCGTCATGTCCGGCGATGCCTATGGTCTGTCGCTGTCGGCAGTGGTTGCTCAGGCCCGACTGGCACATGTCGCACTTGCCGCACACGCAGTTGATTTCACCCACGACGCGCTTGCCCAGCAATTCTTTTGGCCCCTTGAGCACTTCGCCGACGAACTCATGGCCCATGACGCCGCTAAAGCCCATATACCCCTTCACAATCTCCAGGTCGGTCGCGCAGATGCCCGCCCGCCGCACCTTGATGAGCACGTCATCGCTGGCGGGTTTCGGCTCGGGGTAATTAGTAACGACTTGCACTCGTCCCTCACGAAACACCAACGCTTGCATAGGCTTCTACCTCCAACACACCCCGGCGATTACATCTCTGGTCCGTCAGCCGGCGACGACCTGAAAACGCCATTATAACCGGCCTGAAAGAAGATGGCAATGGTCTAACCATGTTCTGCTGACCGGGCCGGGCACAACCGCGGATTGACTTGACGCGGATAATCTGATACAGTTCAGGCATGAAGCGGTTTTTCGATTACCCCCAGTCGCTCTGGTCATGGTTTCAAACGGTGGATAAACGGTTTGAAACTGGTTCACCGACGCCTCATCCGGCGCAATTATCGCTGCCCATCCGGGAGGGAGACCTCAAAGACATTCACGTGGTGCTGTGGGATGTGTATGGCACCCTGCTGGGCGTCGAGGTGGGTGATTTGGAGCAATCGCACGAACGGCCCGACCGGCTCGAAGCGGCGGCCCGCACCACCATTGCCGAATTTGGTCTGGAGCCGTCGTTGGGGCGGCTCTATCCCGGCCGCGATCCGGCGGCGGCCTTGCGGGAAAGATACCTGCGCGGCATCGATGATTCCCATCTGCAATCCGCCGGCCGCGGAGTGCAATTTCCCGAAGTGGTTATCCAGCATATCTGGCTGGATATCCTCAATGAGGTCGCGGCGGCGGAGTGGGCCTGGCCATTTGATGAGCCGCATCTTTATACGGCTTATCGGGTAGCGTACTTTTTTGATGCCGCGCTTCAGCACGTGTATCTTTACCCTCACGCCGCCGAGTGTCTCCTGCGCCTCAAGGACGCCGATATTATTTTGGGAATTATTTCCAATGCCCAGTTTTATACGCCCTTGCATCTGCGGCGGCTGCTGCGCCGGGCATTGGGCAATGACCAACTGCGAATGCAGCAGATTTTTACCGACACCCTGATGTTTTTCAGTTACGAACTGGGTTTCAGTAAACCCAACCCGCGCGCCTTCCAGCGGGCCAGTGACTTGCTTGTTCGTCAGGGCATTACGCGCGAAGAAATCCTCTATATCGGCAACGACATGCTCAACGATGTCTGGGCGGCGCTGCGGTCCGGCATTCGCGCCGCCTTTTGCGCCGTCGATGCCGCGCAAACCACCCTGCGCGAGAATGACGACCGCTGCCGCGGCCTCAAGCCCGACGCCGTTATTACCGACCTCAGCCAGTTGGCGGATGGCATTCTGGGGACAAAAACCGCATAACCATCGCTTATGCCCGCAGGTGGTTTATGAAGCCCTTTATTAGCGGAACCTTGTATGATATTATCAAATCCCTATGTTGGATGTAAGGAATCTATATGCTAACGGATAATATTTTAAACCTTATCGGCAACACGCCCTTGGTGCGGCTCAGGGAGGAACGCATTTTCGCCAAGGCGGAGTTTTTAAATCCCGGCGGCAGCATCAAGGACCGTGTGGCCCTGGCCATGCTCGAAGGGGCCGAGCGCGATAACCGCCTTAAGCCCGACTCCATTATTGTCGAACCCACCAGCGGCAATACCGGCATCGGGGTCACTCTTGTGGGTCGTCTTAAAGGGTATAAAGTCCGTATCGTTATGCCCGAAAATATGAGCGTCGAACGCAAAAAACTGATTCGCACCCTCGGGGCGGAACTGATTCTCACGCCGGCGGCAGAAAGTCTCGAAGGCGCCTTGCGCTGCGTGCGACGGATTCAGGCGGAGGACCCTCGCGTTTTTGTCCCGCAGCAGTTTGAAAATCCCGATAATCCCCGTGTTCATTACGAAGAAACCGCCCATGAACTCTGGCGGCAGATGAACGGAGAAATTGACTGCTTTGTGGCCGGCGTCGGCAGCGGCGGAACCCTTCAGGGCGTCGGTAAATTTCTCAAGGAGCACAAACCCGGCGTTAAAATCGTCGCAGTCGAACCCAAAAATGTTTCGGCCTTGCTGGGCCATGAGCCGGGCCTGCATCAGATTCAGGGCATCGGCGACGGCTTCATTCCGGCCGTACTCGATGTTTCGCTGGTTGACGAGGTCATCGAAGTCACCGATGAGGACGCCATTGAAACCACTCGTCGCCTGGGCGCTGATTTCGGCTTGCTGGTCGGTATCAGTTCCGGGGCCAATGTTTGGGCCGCACGGCAACTGGCCGCCAAAATGCCGGGTAATATCACTACCGTGCTGCCCGACCGGGCGGAAAGGTATTTCTCCACGGCCCTGCTGTCGCCCAACG
Source organism: uncultured Pirellulales bacterium (assembly GCA_964578395.1). Taxonomy (GTDB): domain Bacteria; phylum Planctomycetota; class Phycisphaerae; order Sedimentisphaerales; family SM23-30; genus JAFGBA01. Next base: position 9,456 of record CAZOCV010000100.1, on the reverse strand, counting down.
AAAAGGCATCATGACGGAAACCGGAAATCACCTGATGCAAAAATACAAAAAATTATTGGCGCGATGCATCAGTCTTCTGCCGACCAGCCGCCTGCGCGCAGCGGCTTACAATCTGCTGCCCGGCTACACGATTAAAAATTCAACTATCGGGCCGGGTACGCGCATTGTCGTTGATTGCATCGAGATGACCGGTAGTCGAATTGATAAGCATAATCTGTTTTACGGCCCGATGACGGTTATCATTCATAACGGCGTGCGCATCGGAGCCAATAACCGTTTCATCTGTGAAGACTGGACCGCCGAGGCGCGCGATAAAAACCCGCCGTATGAGCGATCCCTCACTATCGGCGCTGAGGCGCTGATTACCGCGAAACACTACTTCGATGTGGCCGGCAGCCTTGCCATTGGCGAAAAAACCTGGATCGCCGGGCGCGGTTCGCAGTTTTGGACGCATGGCGCCGGCGTTACCGACCGTAATATCCACATCGGCAAAAGCTGCTACATCGGCAGCGCCGTGCGATTCGCTCCCGGCAGCCGCATCCAGAATCATGTTTTAGTTGCTCTGGGCAGCGTCGTTACCGGCGCTATTGCCGGCGACCACCTTCTCGTCGGCGGCGTCCCGGCCCAAATCATCCGGGAAAACTACCAGTGGGCCTCTGCGCGCTGAGGCCTTCACGAAGCCTTGTCATTAAAAATATGCACGTCGCGCTGCGGGAATGGGATGGTGATGCCCCGCTGATCGAACGCGTTTTTAATTTTTTCCGTAAGCTGAAACTTTACATCCCAGTAGTCGCCGGCTTTGACCCACGGCCGCACCACGAAATTGACGCTGCTGTCGGCCAGTTCGGCCACCGCCACCGTAGCCGCCGGTTCCCGGAGGATGCGTGCATCGGCGCTGAGGATATCTTCGATAATCTGCCGCGCCAGCTTCAGGTCATCGTTGTACGAAACACCGAAGGTCATATCGACCCGGCGGGTTTCGTTGATGGTATAATTTTTCAGAGTACCGCCGGTAATCTGGCCGTTGGGCACGACCACACGGATATTATCCGGCGTATTGAGAATGGTGTTGAATATCTGGATTTCCTGGACGATGCCGCTTTGCCCGCCGGCTTCAATATAATCGCCCACGCGAAAGGGCTTGAACACGATCAGCATCACGCCGGCCGCGAAATTCGACAGCGACCCCTGCAGGGCGAAGCCGACAGCCAGACCTGCCGCTGCCAGAATAGCGGCAAACGTCGCGGTTTGCACTCCTAACTGGTCCAGCGCCGAGATGACCACCAGCACCATTAAGCCAATGTAACACAGACTTTTCATAAAATGCGCCAGCATCTCATCCAGTTTTGCCCGTATCATGGCGCGCTCGACCAGTTGGCTCAGCAGCTTCGCCAGCCACCGGCCCACGATCAATATCACCAGGGCGATAATCATCGACTTCGCCAAATGTAAACCGTTTTCCGTTAGATATGTTTTGATGGTTAACAGCAGATTATTCATGTCATTCATGTCGTCTCCTTTCATAAAATACCATGTTTTTTGTTATAGGGCCTGCAGATCATTCAGGGTCAACTGCCAGGCATCCTCGTTTTTGGTGACCAGACCCAGTTTCATTAAAAGCATAATGATATCGCAGAGGCGGTTTTGCTTGAGCAGATCGGCGGTTTCCTTGAAACCGAAACGGTGGCACACTTTTTCCAGGGCAATGTAATCTTCCTTGAAGAGCTCCGGCGCGCCCGCCTTGAACGTAGCGAGGTCCACATACTGAAAATACCGCTGATGCAGTTCCTTACCGGTGGGCGCGGAATACTGCTTCAGAAAACGCTTCGCCCGGATGTGCGCGTCGTGAAAAATCGTGGAAAACCGCAAAGGTACGATAAACGGATACGTCTTCATGCAATGCGCAAAGGCTTCTAAAAATTCCAGATACTTTCGCCGGGAGGCGTTCTGTTTCCACTGTGCCCCGGCGCCTTCCAGGCCGTCAAGCGATTTTAGATAAGCGTACATCATGGGCAGTTTGCCGTGCAAAAAAGCAAAGAAGGCCCCCTTGAGCAGGTCCAGCCAGGGTTCTCGATGCTGCTGAAGAATCACGCCGGGATCTTTGAGATACAGCACTTCGCCCAACTGCGGCCCCGTCCCCATGACGCCGCGCAGGCCGATGGGAATTTGTTCGGGATACCGAAACGGCGTTTCAAAAATTTTCACATCCGCCAGTTGGTAGCCATGGCCGGTCAGTATCTGATTGATGGGGCCAAACGTGTGTTCCAGGTGAAATTCCGTCTGTAAACCTATGACATCGCAGCGCAAAAGGGCTTCAGCGCCGGCGAGAATCTGCGGTTCGGTGCCTTCGGTGTCCAAAGACAAAAAATCGGGCGCTTGTGCCGGCGCATTGGGCTGCTGAAAAATATGGTCAAGCGTTACCACCGCCACATCACGAATTTCATCCACGTCCCCCTGTAAATCCTGGTCCCAGCCCAGCGTCGGATTATGTAAAAAATCACCGGTGGGTTCCGGCCGGGTCAGCGTGCTCTCGTAACGGTCGGCGGTCAGATAGAATTTTTTGGTTCCGTTTACGCCGTCAATGCAGTAGGGCAAAGCGATCTTGCGGGAAAAGACCTGCAAACGATCTTCGATTTGTTCAATGCAATCGGCGTCGGCGTCATAATATACGTTTTCCAGGTCCCCCTCGAAGATGTTGGGTATGATCGGAAAACCTCTGCTGCCGGCCCGGCCCCCGATGTGATGCACGGATAAAATCGAAGAATCTGGATTCATAAAATGATTACCTCAAAAAAATCGCTTCAGGCGACATATAATACCTCAAACCGCTATGTCCTTGCCTGAATTTATAATCCGTCGCCCATACAGGTCCCGACGAGGCGGGCGGATTGAATCATGGCATGGTCCGGCGGCACGAGCTTGAGTTTTCCGGCCGTCTCCTCAAGGGGTACAGGCTGACATTCGCCGTTGCGGTAAGCAACCATGACATTGTAGGTTCCCTCCGCGAGCAATTCGGCGGCCCGGGCGCCCAGACGGGTGCACAGCAACCGGTCGAAGGCGCTGGGCGTCCCGCCGCGCTGAACGTGCCCCAAACTGGTAACGCGGACTTCCGTGCCGGTAAGCTCCTGCAACTGCCGTCCCACCCGGCTGGCGACCGGCTCCTGCACGACGTGATAAAGCCGCTCCTCGCCGTCGATTCGCTCGATGATAACCCGGCCCGTCTGCGCATCAAAATCGCCGTCATCCTTGTCGGCCAATTCGTCCAGGCTGGCGGCTGATAATTTTACCTTGCCATTGCCTTTTTTCCGGCCGTTTTTTTTCTCTGACGATGGACGGTCAACTTCGTCGCGGCTGCGCGCGCCCTCGGCCAGAGCCATAATGGAAAACCGCTTGCCTCGCCGCCGCCGTTGGAGTATATAATCCGCCACGGCCTGTAATTTATAGGGTATTTCCGGGATAAGAATAACGTCCGCTCCGCCGGCAATACCGGCTCCCAGGGCCAGCCAACCGGCGGTGTGGCCCATAAGTTCGCAAACAATAATGCGATGATGGCTGGTGGCGGTGGTGTGCAGCCGGTCGATAGCCTCGGTGGCGATTTGCAGGGCGGTGTCATAACCGAAGGACATATCCGTTCCCCAGACATCGTTGTCGATGGTCTTGGGTAACGTGATGACATTCAGGCCTGTACTTTGGTGCAGACGCAGGGCGTTTTTCTGTGTCCCGCCGCCGCCCAGGCAAACCAGGCAGTCGATGTGGCGCTTGCGGCAGTTTTCCGCCGCTGCATCGGTCATGTCGATTACTTTCTCGCCCATGCGCATCTTGTGCGGTTTGTCCCGGCTGGTGCCCAGAATCGTGCCCCCGTGGGTGAGAATGCCGCTGACGATTTTATCGTTCAACTCTATCATGCGGTTCTCGATCAGGCCCCGAAAACCGTCCTGGACGCCGATGACCTGCATTCCATAGACGTCCATCGCCGCCTTGGCAATCCCCCGAATCGCCGCATTCAGCCCCGGACAATCGCCTCCGGCCGTAAGAATACCAATACACTGGGTTTTCGATGGTCGCATACCTTAGCTTATGCCGACCGAAAGAAAAAAACAACCTTATTCGTATATCCACTGCCTCGGCCGAAAGTTTTGATTAAGCCCCTGACGATAGTCAGGGGTCGGATAGACATGTCGCACTGGAACGCACAGGGCTTTTTGACCCCGGATTGTCATCCGGGGCTTATATACGCAAGCTCAACCGTACCCGGTTGAGATTAAATATGGCTTGGCCGTCTCGACCAAGATTTGGTTTTATCGTGAGCGTCTTTCCCGTCAGAATCATGGTTGAGGGCGCTCAAACCATTTGCCGCCGGAGATGACTTAAGGTGCAATGAAAATATCGTCTTCGGCCTGAGGCAGTTCCGTGCCGTGGTACTGGCGGGCGTCGCGAATAGTGAAAATATCATCCAGCCGCGCGCCGAGGTAGCGCTGAAGGCTGAAGCGGGCGCTGCCGTCGTGGTAAAGCACATTCTGGCCGCGGCCGTGGTGGTTATGCGAATTAATTTGCAGCAATTCCGGGTTGGTCGAGAGGTCGAGGACGTTTTGCTGATCGGGATTAAAACCAAAGAATATGGGATTTTTATCCGCCATGAGCGGATCGCGCGAGGCCTTGTCCAGGCGAAGCTGACGATGTGCGGCATCCGTTAGGCGGAAGCTGTAGCTGATGAGTTCGCGGGCGTAAAAATCCTTAAGATGCTCGCGCTCATTGGCCTCGGTGTTGCGATAAACGGAGAATTTATAGGTGGGGGCGCCGGGACACATAAACGCATCAGGCTGGAGGTAATTGCCGCGCACCAGCAGCCAGACATTGCGGGTATTGCTGACGTTTTCATCTCCCTGCCTGCCGACATGCCACCACGGCGAACCGGGTTGCCGTTCCACATAAGGCAAATAACCGTTGTTATCCTGGGCATAACTGGCGAACGCCTGTCCTGCCTGTCCCATCAAAGAGGCGCACTGCCGCTGCTGCGCCAATTGTCGCTGTTGCTGCAAAGAGGGGCGCAGCAGGGTAAATGCTAATAATACGCATGCCGCTACGGAAATAATATCGCGAAGATTACCCAGTACCCAGCGAAAACGAGTCGTTCCTTCATGCCGACCGGTTTTATCATCACGGCGGCGTTGGGCCAAAGCCGCGCTGGCGCGGGCGATGGTTTGGGCCTGTTCGTGCTGGCGAATGTAGTTCATCGTCGATTCGGCAAGGTCTTTGCCGGCGGCACGATCCTGCCACGAGGACAATGGTGCTATCGTCTGGTCCAGTGCCGAAAGAATATTCTGCATCTGGGGATTAGCGGCCAATTCCTGTTCTATGGCCTGCCGTTGCCGGGCGTCAAGCTGACCGAAACGATAATCCAGCAGCCGTCCCAGCATGTCCTGGCGATTTGCGCTCGAGTTGTTTTTATCCTGATGATTCATCGACACATCCTCACGCCTCTGTTTCTTTTTCTCGCTCGTGCCAAAGCCGTCCGAAATATGCGACGGCGCTATGCAATCGTGACTTGACCGTCCCTAGCGGTATCTTCAATACCTCGGCCATGTCTTTGTAGGCTAATTGGTTGTAATAGGCCAGCAGCAGGATTTCTCGCAGATTTTCCGGCATTTCGGCCACCACCTCGCGCACCGCGCGGGTTTGCTGCTTCTGGTCCAAAATCGCATCCGGGGTGGTCTTGTCCTGCAGCATCATATCCCAAAAATTCGCTTCATCGCCTTCCTCATCGCCGGTGATTTGCACACTGCCGTGGCGCGACTGTTTACGCAGCAAATCGCGGGCCTTGTTGGCGGCAATGGTATATAGCCACGGCCGAAACCGCCGGGAAGCATCAAAACTTTCAATCGATAAATGCACTTGTAAAAAAGTTTCCTGAAAAATGTCTTCCGCCTGAGCGGAATTACCCAGAAACCGCAGCAAAAAGTTGAATAACTCTCGCTCATAACGGCGCATCAGGACCATGAACGCCTGTTCATTACCTTTACGGTACTCGCTCAGCAATTGTTCGTCAGTTTGCGTATCCAATTGGCTCATTTACTTTTACGCCGGCCAACCCCAAAGGTTCGTTCGATAATGTGCCGCGTCCGCCTCAGGCGGACTGCCCGCGCTCTTTCTATGAAACGAACAAAAACACACTGAAAAAAATGATATAACCTCTTAATATAAATAGACTTATATTGAAATTATTTATTTCGCTTTTCCCACGGCCTTTTTCAGCTTTTCGACCACCAGGCCGGGAGCAAGGTCGCCCATGACCGCATGGCACACCGCCACGCCCGTCGCTCCGGCCGCAATCGCCTGGGTCGCTGTATCCGGCGTAATCCCTCCAATCGCTATAATCGGACCGGCATAAACTGCCCGCGCCTGGCGAATATATTCCACTCCCGCCACGGCCACTCTTAACTTGGTTGAACTGGGAAAAATCGCTCCTACCGCCAGATAATCCGGTCGCTCCGCCACCGCCGCCTCCAATTCCCCGGCATTGTGGGTGCTTACCCCAATTATTTTTCGTCCGCCCAGCACCTTTCGCGCCGCCGAGATGGGTAAATCCTCCTGCCCCAGATGCACCCCGTCGGCCTCAACCGCCGCCGCCATATCCGCCCGATCGTTCATGATAAAAACCACGCCATGAGAGCGGCACAAATCGGCCAATTCTTGCGCTAAAGCCAGCAATTCGCGGTCATTCTTTTCTTTTTCCCGCAATTGAATGCAATCCACTCCTGCTTCGACTATTTCTTTAGCAATCTTCATCACCGGATGATAACACAGCGACGATGTCAGCAGCACATACACGCCAACGCCCGCCATCCGCCCAGCCCGCTCCAGCCGGCCCAGCAGTTGCTTTTCCAACTCATACCCTCGGTAGCGAAGCTGCTCAATTTTTGCGGCCGCTTCCGGCGAGGATATTTTCAGGTACTCTTCCAGGCACCGCAACGCCTCCGAAAGCCGCTTGCCCGCCGCCGCCGCCACTGCTTGCACGTCTTCCCGCCGATTTTCGCTGGCGGTCGTAATGCTTGTCCCCACATCGCCGGGGGTGTCGCGCCAACCCAGCCCTTCCGCCGCCGCTGAAGCCATCACCTGACATAACTCGTGCCGCAACTGTTTGGCCGTTTCGCTCAGGGCGGAATCATCCAGGATAAACCGCCCGGCATCCTCCAGCACGCGCAGCGCCTCCCGCGAACGGTTAAAATTGGCATCCAATAATCGTAGTACCTGTGAATCCATCACACCATTATACCTTACCCCAGCACGATTTAAAGCCATTAACTCCCGCGGTATTAAGACAAAATGGACCGTCAAAGAGGATATTTCAAGTCCTGTTTGGCCCAACTCCAGCACATTTTTTCTTCATCAGACGCACCGGCGGCCCCAAAATCCCATCTTGACAAACGTGGCTTTTTAGGGGTATCCTGCTCAGAAAGAACACCTACATCGGTGACGTTCAGTTCGGTTCGACGGGCCTTTAGCCCGCCATGATGTGCTGTTAAAGCGGCCCAAATGCGAAAGGAGCTACAACGATGCCGGCATTTTTATCTACCTGGAGCTGGATAGGGATTGGAGTCTTCGTGGTTCTTATTGTGGTGGCGGTCATCCTGAAAAAACGCAGCTAAAAACCTCCCCTGTTTTGTTCATCTGCTGGATTTTGAGCCGGCCGTCCCTGCCCTGTGGCATGGGTGACCGTGCCCATGATATTTTCATGCCCGGCTAAAATTCGGGTATCAAATTTTCGTCCGATACTTCTATACCCGACAGGTTCTGCCTGTACGATTCGTCTGAGTATCGGACACCTGATTTCTGCCTTCTTAACGTATCTTGACGCAATTTCCCTTATCCCCTAGTATTGCACTATAACTTTCGGCGGACAATTCCTTGCTTCATCATGTGTTCAATGAGGAGCTATAGGAGAATCGTATGGTCGAGAATGGCCCTCCACAATCAGAAATCATCCTATACCAGACCGAAGATGGCCGAACCCGTATTCAATGCCGGTTTGATCAGGAGACTACCTGGCTGACGCAGGCGCAAATGGCCTCACTGTTTGAGACGACGCCCCAGAATATAACCCTCCATATAAAAAATATTTATGAGGAAAACGAACTGGATGAGGCGGCAACCTGTAAGGATTACTTACAAGTTCAACCCGAAGGAGGGAGGCAGGTTTCCCGCCAGTTGCGCCATTACAGTCTGCCGGTCATTCTGGCCGTTGGCTACCGCGTCAGAAGCCATCGCGGCACCCAGTTTCGTCAATGGGCTACGGCCAGGCTGACCGGATAATTAGAAGGTGTCAGGAACGAATGGCGGTTGCTTAATGGTTCAATAGGGACAGTGAGGTTAAATAGGGCATAATTGATAACTGTCCCTATTCTATCATTCATTTAATTGACAACGGTCCCTATTATTCCATAGCAAGGAACAGTGATGAATACAAAATGTTTAATTATATTATTTGCTACAGTGTTATCTGGTTGCGAGATAATAAATAGTCAAAATAAATATGGTAAGTCTAACAACAGTATTTGTGCTGAAGATTGGCGCGATGGGAACGATATTTGTGAGATACATCAATGTAAAATGAAAACCATCAATCGCGTAAAACCTCGAACAGATATTCGTTATTTTAATGATCGAGCATATATTGAGGCCAAATTAAAATACTTTCCCAATTGCCAAAGCCGCTTTTCCCCCGGTGGTAATACTGATGAAACCATTAAAATATATGTTTGCGAACGCTGTTGTCAATTGGATAATGAATGGCGTACTTCCGGTAAACCTACTTTACTGTTTGAGAAACCTGAATCAAAGTATAAGGCTGAAAGTGATGACCAACATACAAAAACGCAAGCAAATATTATTAAACCCATTGATACTTCAGTAATTGAGGATTGGCGTGATAAATGTGAGATTTGTTCCATTCATCAGTGTAAAATGAATACCATTATTCGTCCAAAACCCAATCCGGATATACATATTGATTATATTCCTGGGTATTTGGAGGCGTTGTATAAATTATTCCCCAATTGTGATTCTATGAATTATTTCGCTGAGAAAACCAATAGCTTGATTATGATTTATGTTTGTAAACGTTGTCAAGATGCTGAAAAACAATGGCTTGATTCGGATGAATCGGCTAAAGCATGGACGGAATTCTATGCACCCCAAAAATCCGTAAGATGGGTGAAATAAAGGTGTCAGGAACCATTTCCATAAACAATATTATATAATCCTGCGATTACGACAACCGGTAGATAAAGATTATGTATGAGCAATTCGCCGATGTGGCCGAATATGCGTATGATACGCTGGGGCGGCGGAGCATGAACGCGGTGTATGATGACGAGACGTACTTATATTATTATGACGCCGGCTGGCGGGAGCTGGCGGAGCTTTGGATTTTCGGTCTTGCATAAGAGGCGATGCCAT
>CAZOCV010000099.1:0-12766 GCA_964578395.1 uncultured Pirellulales bacterium | reverse complement strand
CATACTGCTCGAATATAGAGACAATCTGGGCAGTGTGATTGTTGACATTATTTTTGTCGTTCTGGTCCATCTTTTGAAATCACAACTACCCAGCAGCCGCTCGCTTCCTGTAACTCTCGCAGTAATATTATGTTACATTTTTTTACGAATTGAAGCAAGTGTTATTCCCCCGCCGAACATTTTTATAAAAATTTAAAATTTTTTGAATAATTTCATCATCATTCACCGCCGCTCCAACGTCTGATAAGTGTGTCGGGCGGGAACCTGCAAGCCTTAGGCCGAAAGGCCTAGGGCAGTGGGGGGATTTTGTTTTGTGGGATTTATAGTTCTTCTTCGACCGTCGTGCGTACCAGAAACCGTTTTTCGGGGGAGGTCAATTATTCAAGCATTTTCCTTGGTGACGTGTTCGCTAGTTCCTGTCGCGGAATGCTTTGGCGTGACACTGTCATACCCGCGAAAGCGGGTATCCAGACGGAAATTCTGGATTCCCGTCCCCGATCGGGTCGAGGACAGGCTCTGCGCGGGAATGACAAAAATGCTTTTCCGCAGCATATACTAGCTGGGCATCATCAGCCGATCAATCATTTCGCGCATGCGGAGTTGACAGGAATGCCGTGATAAAACGGTTTGGCGGGTTTTTTGGGCCATCTTCTGACGCTGCGTTTCGTGGCTGAGGTAATACCGAACTTTTCGCACCAGGTCGGCGGTAGTATCGAAGGTAACGATATCCTCCCCCGGCGTAAAATAATCACCCAGACCGTCCGGGCGGCGGTCATCGCGTGAACTGCGCACCAGAAGCATCGCGCCGGACGCGGCCGCATCCAGTAACAATCGCTCCACCCGTCCGCGGGGATGGATATATAATAAAATCCGGGCGGTATTAAACAGCAGGTTTCGTTTTTCGCCGTGGTCTATGGCGCCTTTGAGGCAATCCGCCAGCGGAGACTCATCCCAGAAATGCAGCCGGGTTTGGGCGGCCGGTTTTCGCAACGGCTCATTATACCATATACCGAAATTGATTTTTTCCCGCACCAGCGCCATTCCATAAGCTTCCGGCAGCACCGCTTCGGCCAATACATTATTGAGCATGTCACGATAAAATCGCTGCAGGTCTTCCTGGCGCAATTCCACTCCGCAGCGCTGCGCCCGCCGGATGAGCGCATCGGCCTGCTCCGGAGAATAATTTTCCGGCTGGCTGCGCAGGTCGCTTATCAATTGCCGCCAGAGCGTTTGATGCGTCGGTAAATTTACCTGATAATCTTCCGGTTTCGTACCGGGCCGGTCGCTGACCAGCGCTACGTCCACGGCAAATTCCTGGGGTTTTTCCGCTATTTCCAGCGGGTGGTAACGCTGCGTATCCGCCGCCAAAAGCAAATGGAATACACGCTCAGGAGAAAGCCCGGCGGCGACAAGTTCATCGCGCTGCTGCCGCGTGGCGGTAAAAATAGCATCGCGCGGCCCCATCATCGCCGCAGTCGCCGCGCCGTCCTGCCACGGTCGTCCCGTGACGAGCGTCGCGACAATAACTTTCTCCGGCAGGGCGCCCTTGATGTGGCCGCGCAGGGCGTCGATCAACAAAATCAGATGCGGTTTTTGCTCAACCAGCCGCTGCATCTGCGCGCACGGCGATACGACATCAGGTCGGTTGGACATTTGCCATTGACACTGAGCGCCGGATTGCGTCAGCCCCGCCAGCGCATCGCGGCTGCGGCAATAGTGTTCTATGCTGTTGAGATAACTGATGTTGATCGCCCGTAATTCGCTGAGAGAATTTTTTTCCGGCGACAACGCCGACTCCACCTCCGACCAGGGCCGCCGCTGATCCTCCGCTTGTAATTGAACGTAAAGCCGGTTGGCCGCCTCCTGCACGCGCGCCGCGGACAAATCCACCGCCTGATTTATCAGGCGATGATAGGCAAAATTCTCCGCCTCGGTTCGCCACGGCCAGGCGACGCACTGAGTAATCAAATTATAACCTGGATGCCTGTGATAAAATTGCACCAGGCCCTCCACAATATCATCATCGGTAATGAACACCAAGCGTCCGCTCGCCAGCGCCGCGGTAAAATCTCGCAAACGTAATGCCAGATTCAAAAACAGCATCCGGTTTTCCGTAACCAGCAGCGCCTGATGCCCCCCTAAAACCTCCAGCACGCCTTCGGCCTCCGCGCCGTGGCCGATACCGTTCATGGCCAGATTGCCCTGTTCGACCTGAATACGCTTGACGTTGGCCCGCGCCGAAATAATCGGAGTGGAACTATATCCCAGCCACCGCCATCGGCCCTCCTCGCCGCGCAGACGGAACGTGACCGAGCCATCCCGCGCCGCGACCATACGCACCGCTTCGGACGAGAAGTTCTGGCCGGAAGTTTCCACCGGCAAGACCACCTGACCGATACGTTGGGCCAGTTCCGCGTCGCGCCGGCGCAAGGCCTGCAGGTTGCTCTGCAACAAGGCTTCCGCCGGCCAACGTTGAACGATATCCTCTGATGGGTTTAAAGAACGCATGGCGGTAAAAATCGATTCAGCTACGGAGGCGTTTATGGCCTGCTTCAACATGACGCCGTCGCCCCGTCATGAAGCATGGCGCTGACCGGCGGTTCGATAAATTCTATTTCCACGGAGGTATGGCCGAATTGCTGCAGGCGGTTGGTTTTTACTTTGATATCACAAGGATTGCAATGGCCGAAACAATCACAGAGCCGAAACTGCCGCGACATGGTGAATTCCCGATCCAGGATATGGCCTGTCGGCGACGTCCCTTCGTATAAATCGTGATGACAGCGATACACGCCGCCATCGGCACCGATTAACAATTCCGTGGTGCGGCACATAACCGTCCGCCGCCCATTTAAGGAGCAGGCTTCGGGATATTTATACTGACCATATATCCGACCTTCGTGATAACCCAGAAATTCCTTGGTGCGAAAATCTATCCCCTCGGCCAGTGCCCGTTGCTGCACCTGCAAAATATGCTCCGCCTGCGTGGGATGCAGCACGCCATAGACGCCGATGGAAAAACCCGCCTCCATCAAACGATGGGTTTTCGCCAGCAGTTCATCTACTTGCACCTGGCTCGGATGGTAACTCACCCGGATGGAGGCATACGGCGCGTCCCGCCGCAGACGCTGAGGATCCACGCGGGCAATCATCTCATCGACATCGAAAGACAAATTCGTCAGAATATCCAGACGTATCCGATCCGGGGTATTATTGATAATCTCGTAGAAATCCGGGTGCGCGCTGGGTTCGCCGCCCTGCAGGGTCACCGGAATCGGCCCCGTGTCGCGCTCCAGACCGCTCAGGCGGCTCAGCGCCCGAACCCAGTCCGCCCCGCTTAATGGTTTGGGAACTTTTCGTCCCGCGGTTTCAAAATGATTGATGCAGTACGAACATCGATAGGGACACGCCATGGTCAGAAACGCGGCGATGTAATTACAATCCGAGGTGACGGACACACTGGGTAACGGCGATTTATCCAACATAAACCTGAAACCTCCGTGTTATCTCAGGCTGATTTTCACATGGCCGAAAGCCTGCTTGCCTGCCCTCGGCAAAAAGTTATCCGATAAACGTTCCTTCGTTTTATGAACTCGCGGCGCCAACGGTAATTTCTTTTTCCGCCGGCGGCAGAGGCATACGCCGCCGCGGCGCCAGCCGGTCCCGCACCGCGTCAACGACCATCTCCACCGTAATCATGTCCATACAGGATTCGTCATAGTCGCAGTGCGGCCGAAAACACGGGACACATGCCCGTACGCACGGCGCGGACAGTTTTACACCCAATCCATAAAGGTAAATTTGTTCCGCTGACGTGGGGCCAAACAAAGCCACCACCTGACGACGCAACCCTAACGCCAGGTGCAGCCCCAGGGAATCACAGGTAATCAAAAGACGGTTCGAGCTGACCCAATCGATATAATGCCGAACGCTGTTGAGCGACTGTTGCCAGGAAACACTATAATACGGGCTTAAAATCTCATACAGCTTATCCCAGTTTTTTCGCGGCCAGGCTTTCGTCGGCCACTTGCTCCCCACGTGATAATTCAGCCCGATATCATAAATGGGACTGACGCGCGGCTGATATCCCAATCGGTAACGTTCACCCTGCCATTCCAAACCCACCGTGGCAAACAGCGTTTCCTGCAAGGGACGGTATTCCTGACGCTGCAGGGCCGTTGACAGAGCTTTCGCCGAAGCGGGGTAAAACGCCTCATCGCCCTCCGCCGCCCAGTCGCGGAAGCCATAGCGATTCTCCGCGGATACCGCAGCGGCAAACTCACACCAGTCCTTTTGTTTTTCCAGATTCACCAGCATGTCATATGGACCGCTGATAGCTCCTTCCGGAAGGGCTTTCGGTTCGTCCGCCAGATAAAGATGATCGATAAGGTGATTTTCCGCCAACAAATCCGCCGCCGCATTAGCCGTAATCCAGGTTACATCCCACCCGCAAAAAGCCTCAAGCAGACAGGTACAGCGAAAAACGTCTCCCAGGCTCACCACGGACGAAACCTTATGGTCGCAGGTTTCCGAAAAACCATGTTTTATAAATAAAACTCGCCTTCGACCCATAGGGTTTTCCTTTACACCACAATGACGCGGCCGATGCGGACACATCATCCGCATGATTCCATGACAGATTTATTATCGACCCATTGAGGGGGGAGGCATAAATATTGAAAGGTTATCGGGCTTTCGTTTTGCTATCGGGAAGAAGAGAAATTACCCCCTGAACGCCCCCAGCAGCACATCTATATGCCTGTTCCAAATTTTTTCCGGAGCGAGAGTTTCGCTGATACGGTTGAGCACCGTCATATCGGGAGGAGATTGTAATTGTTTGTAAATGGCTTTTTTTAAAGCAGTTACATCTCTTGGCGGAACCAGTTCGCACCCCATACGCGCCAGTTCATCATCGACGTAAAAACGTTCATTCCGACTGGTAATCACGGGGATTGCCGCCCTCATGGCCGTAATAATCGATGTATTCCGCAAATCCGCACCACGGTCCGGTAAGCTGACAAATACATCCGCCGCAGCCAAACCCTGGACCACCAGTTTATCCGAGGCAAACCCCGTCCAGACCACGTATCCGCTTAATCCTTTGTCATTGCAATAGTTACGACACTTATTCAGATACCCCGGCGTATTAGGATGCTCTCCGCCTATAATCAATCCCCATGCGTTTACGCCTTCTTGCCGCAATTGTGCGATGGCATTGAGCAATACCTCGATATTTCTGCCGGGCAATACGAAACCGAAATAGGCGATGCAAACGGCCTCATCACTTATCCCCAGCGACTGTCGGCCTTCCCGCCGTGCGGCCGGACAGCGTACCGGAGCGTCGATATAACTCCCTAATGGTGCTCGGAATATAGCATTTGCACGGGTTCCCTGTCCCCTGACGGCAAGCTCGTCCCGCATGTTGCTTACCACCACTGCATCCGCTGCCCGCAACATGGGCCGATATCGCCGCCGCAAGATAGGCTCACTGACGGCGATATCGTGCTGCATAACCACAATGCGCAAAGCTTGCGCCATACGTTTGAGCCGGGGAACAACCACAGACATGGTTAGCGATTTCCAGCCCGAATACATCGCGGTGGGATTTTGCACATACACGACATCAGGTTTTAACGCCATTATGGAACGACAAATTGACGTTGCGTGCAAAACGCCCCATTTTTTTATCGCCGGATGTACCTCATATCCCTGGGCCAATGTTGTATCTACGGCTTCATTAGCGGTGGTCAGCACCTGTACCTGGTATTGTTTCCGTGCCGCCAGCCGCCCGGCAACCTCGCAGACATATGGTCCAACGCCACAACGCATGTGGGGAAATGTGCCGCTGACGATCACTAATCGTGGTTTTTCTGAAGAATTCGTCGACAAAAATGCTCCTTTTTGCTGGATTTCGAGTCATTTTGTATCATGTTAAGCCGTCTTGCTAATATTGGAAATTCAAAAACCTGCTGACACTGACGGAAATGTTTCCGTTTGACTTACGACGCTAAGCCGCTAGCATACATGTTTTACGAAAAATTGTACTGTTCGAGTAACGAACCACAATATGAAAAGGGGCGTAACGCCTTATAGACTATATGTTTGCGATAATATCTGACCTTCATGCCAATTTGGCGGCACTTACGGCCGTACTTAACGATATCGATAAGCGAGGCGTTAAAGAGGTATTTTGCCTTGGGGACATCGTCGGATATGGCCCCTGTCCGAAAGAATGCCTGGACTTGGTTATTGAGCGCAAAATCGTCAGCATCATGGGCAACCACGACCACGCTGTTTTTTACGAGCCGACTAATTTTAATACCGGAGCAGAGCGGGCCAGTTACTGGACCCGTGCCGAACTGGACGCGGAAACCAACCCTGAAAAGCGCCGCAACCGCTGGGCGTTTCTCGGCCGGTTGCCGGTGCGTCTGCAAATGGGCAACATCTTGCTGGTTCATGGCTCGCCGCGCCGGCCGGTCACGGAATACCTGTTCCCAGACGACATTTACACCAACACGGCAAAAATCAGCGCCAATTTCGAGCGGGTGGAGCATTTATGTTTCGTCGGCCACACCCATGTGCCGGGGGTATTTCTGGAAGACCCTGATTTTTACAGTGTGGACGAACTCGATTACGTCTATCCCGTCAACAAGGACGAACGAGCGATTGTCAACGTCGGCAGCGTCGGCCAGCCCCGCGATCAGGACACGCGCAGTTGTTACGTGGTCGTTAGTGACGAAAAAATAGAATTTATTCGCGTGGAATACGACATCGAGACTACCGCCAAACTCATCATGGCCAATTCGAATCTTGATGATTTCGAAGCCGTACGTCTGCGCGAAGGAAAATAGCTGCACGAATAGCTGTCTTCTCGGGTAAGCAGGCCTGGCGTTTCGCAGGTCACTAATTTCGCCAATAAAGCTGGAACAAAATAATTTATGGATAATAAAAGCGCTGATAGCCGCGAATTTATCATAGGGATCATGCTGTGCATGCTGGTCATGTTCGGGTGGATGTGGTATAAGGCCAAAACCGCACCGCCGCCGGAAACGCCAACACCGCCGGCCAAGGTGGAACCGGTGAAAGCCGAGTCGCCGGCCGCACCGGCGTCTGATCGGCCCGAAGCAACCCTCCAGACAAAGGATGCAGCGGGCTGGCGCTTGCGTTCGGCGCAAACCGCATCGGAAACCATTTTAGGCAGCAAAGACCCCAAAACCGGTTTCAAGTCAGAGATCACCATCGATGGGCAAACGGCATCGGTCAGCCAGGTGCTCTTGAGCAATTACAAATTCAAAGTCGAAGATGAGCTAACGGGTTATCCGCTGCTTACGCCCGCCACGGATGAGGGCCAAATCCTGCATTCTCTTATGCTGGGCAAGCTGCAACTCGCCGGCAAGGCTCAGCCGTTCGATTTATCGAGCGCCTGCTGGACACGGGTGGAATCGTCCGGCGAAAAAGAAACCACGCTGGCGGTGTATCGGGCCGTCATCGAAAGCGACGCGGGCGACATACTCGATGTGGTGAAACGCTTCGAATATAAGCCCGACAATTATGAACTGGCCGTCACCTTCGAGTTTACCAATCACACCGAAGGTTCCCTGGGTCTGGATTCACTGGAATTAATAGCCGCCGTTGGGGCGCTGCGGGAAGACCCCCGCACAGATGGCCGCAACATGACGGCCGCTTTTATCAACGCCGCGGGCAACATCGATACCGACAGAATCCCGTTAGGCAACGTGAAACAAAAATACACGCTGGCGCCGGCGGATCTATCGGACAAAAAACTCAAGGAATACGGCGTAATCCCCACACCCAACGATGCGCGGCGGCCGGCGTGGCTGAGTCTGGCCAACAAGTATTTCGCCGCGGCCATCGAACCGGTAGCCGATGAAAAAGACGCACTGGGTTTTGGCCTGAAGCAAGGCCGGGTTTATGCGCGGAAGCTGACCGCGAATTTCGCCACCCAGGAGCGCATTCATCCGGAAACACTGGGGGTGCAGGCTAATCTGACCTTTGCAGAACCGATTGCCGCCGGGCAGACGAAAACCCTCGCTTTCCGGGTTTACCTGGGGCCCATCGACAAGGATATTTTCGACCAGCCGCAGTACGCCCGTCTGCATTATGAAAAACTGCTGCCGAATGCCTCATGCTGTTCGTTTTGCGCGTTTGACTGGCTGACGTTTTTCATCGTTAAAGTGCTTAACGGCATGTATAACATTTTTGGCAATTACGGCGTCGCCATCATCATTCTGGTTTTACTGGTGCGGCTGCTGCTGCATCCCATCACCAAAAAAGGCCAGATCAGCATGATGAAGTCCGCCAAGCTCCAGCCGAAAATCGAGGAACTGAAAAAGAAATACGCCAACAATCCCCAGGAACTGCAGCGTAAGCAGATGGAACTGCAAAAAGAAGCCATGCCCGCCATGATGCTGGGCTGTCTGCCGATGATGATTCAAATGCCGCTATGGATTGCCCTTTATACGGCGGTGAATGTCAACGTCGCGATTCGTCATCACGGCCTGCTGCCGCCGAGTTGGCACTGGCTGACCGATTTATCGGCCCCGGACCGGCTCATTCCGTTTGAATGGTTTGGCGGCGATCCGGTGACGCTGCCGCTGATCGGCAATATGATTGGCCAGATTGACGCATTTAACCTGTTGCCCATCCTTTTGGCCATAGCGATGTTTATGCAGCAAAAACTGACACCGTCCACAGCGGCCGCCACAAATCCGCAGGCCGCCCAGCAGCAAAAAATGATGCTGTGGATGATGCCGATTATGATGGTGCTGTTTTTGTACACCGCGCCGTCGGGCCTGAACCTGTACATTATGGCCAGCACCTTCGGCGGCGTTATCGAACAGTACGTTATTCGCAAGCATATCCGGCAACGTGACGCCGAAGAGGCCCAGTCCACCGTCGCCGGCACCAGCAAAATCGCCGAAAAACTGGGCATCAAAAAGAAAAAGCCCAAGCCGCCCATCAAGTTCGGCTGAAAATATAATAAGGTTCGATTAAGCAGGTGGGGCAGAAAAAACACTTAATGTCATTCTGAGCGGAGCGAAGAATCTCTCTTTATTATTTAAGAAAGACCCTTCACTTTGTTCAGAGTGTCATAATAGAGGTAATAGCAAACAGGTACTAAATTTGTGGCTGGGAAAAAACGCTTTCAGCCATTGCAATTTCCCCCTGTTTCTGCTATATTATGCCTTAACCGTCGGGGATGGAAACCCTGCCGGGAGGCGGCTTCTGAATGGGCACATTGTGTGCTAACCCTCGGCCGGTCAATATGTTACAATGGGAGGTCGGTACATGAACAGGATGCGGGTTTTACGGTTGGCGGCGGCGTTTTGCGCGGTAGTGGTGTCTCTTCCGGCCGGAAGCTCCCTCTGGGCCACCGGCGGCGACATGGGCGTAGGCACAGACCCCCTTACGGACGGCTCCGAAGCGCATCCCTGGCTCATCGAAGACTTCGCGGATTTTCAGGTGTTTGCCAATGAGGACAATGCTTCAATCTACTGGGCGGCAGGTGTATATACTCAACTGGAATGCAACTTGGACCTTGATTCGGCTTTACCAGGTCGCCAAACTTACACCACTGCTGTAATTGCAATGAATATTAGCGATCCTTTTGCAGGTATATTTGATGGAAAAGGTTATGTAATCAACAACTTGACAATTAACACCGCAGGAATGGAAAAAGATTATCTTGGTCTATTTGGTATAATTAATGGCGCTACGGCAGAAGTTAGAAACCTTGAAATTAATAATATAGATATAAAAGCTTCAACAATTTCTCGTTCCTATTCTACTGGGGGCATATGCGGAGAAAACTCCAGCCTTATTCTTAATTGTAAAGTGAGAGGCGTGGTTGAAGGTGACGATCATGTTGGTTTAATCGCGGGTAGTAATGCTGGTCAGATTAGCAATTGTATTGTTGAAGGAATTATAAATGGTGACGATAGATCTGGTGGTATTTCTGGCCATAATAGCGGAAATATTTTTCGTTGCTGTTCAAACGTCAATGTTTTTTCAAAAAATCGCGCCGGCGGAATATCTGGTTGGAATGCTTATGGTTATATTGAGAGTTGTTTTAGCATGGGATATATCGAAGCAGCATGGAATTTAGCTGGAGGAATTACAGGGCAAAATTTGCCAGATGCATATCTTCTTGGTTATATAAGCACAATAAATGATTCTTATTCATTGGCTATAGTTGTAGGTGGAACTGCTGTTGGTTCAATTGTTGGCGAAAATAGGGGAATGATATATAGGTCTTTTGGAGTTGGTTTCGTTCAAGGTGATGATGACGTGGGTGGTTTGGTAGGGAGGGGGGAAGCATTAAACACGATTAATTCATTTTGGGATATTGAGATAACCGGTAGATCGACAAGCGTCGGTGGTGAAGGAAAATCCACAGCGGAAATGCAAACACTTTCTACTTTTACATTAGCGGCATGGGATTTTAGTGATACTGACGGCGATCCGGCGGATTGGTGGATGCGGGATGGGTTTGGGTATCCAAGATTGATTTGGCAGGAGCCGGTGGAGGGGGATTTTGTGGGAACGTATGATGTGAATCAGGCGGATTTTGCGGTGCTGGCGGGGGCATGGCAGAGTTCGGTGGGGCAGCCGGAATACAATCCCGTCTGCAATCTGGATGACGCCGGGACCAGTGAAGGCATAATCGACTTGGCCGATCTGGTGATCTTCTGTGAGCACTGGCTGGAAAATTGAAATTGATTTTGTTTCCGGTATAATGTCACGCGATGAATAGTATTTTTGAAGCAATGATGCTCATCTGTTTCGGCGTGGCCTGGCCGGCGAGCATTTATAAATCATGGACCAGCCGCACCACGGCCGGTAAGAGCCTGGTGTTTTTACTGATTGTGGAGGCGGGATACATTGCCGGCCTGATCCACAAAATAGTATATAACCGCGATGCGGTTTTGGTTCTGTATCTGCTTAACGGCGTGATGGTTTTTATCGACATTTTGCTTTATTGCCGCAACCGCCGAGAACAACTCCGGGCCAAACAGAACGCCTGAGACATTATGGGCGGCAAACGGATTTACCTATCAAGGGCGGAAATTTTATTGCCCGCCCAGCTTGACTTTTTCCGGTAGTCTGTAGAAAATTAGAACAGACATTAAAATTCACATAAATTTATACAAGGAGAACTTACTCATGGCCTTGGCGCATCATGAACCCTTGGAAAAATTGCCGCCGGAAGTGCTGGACCAGCATCGGGCAATTTCGAGTCTAATCGAAGAGTTAGAGGCCGTAATCTGGTATCAGGAGCGGGCGGCCGCAACGAGTGACCCGACCATCAAGGCGATTCTGGAGCATAATCGCGATGAGGAAATCGAGCATGCCTCCATGCTGATGGAATGGCTGCGGCGGCATTTTCCCGGTTTCGCCGGGGAAATGCAGACGTATCTTTTCACCACCGCCCCTATTGACCAGGTTGAGGCGGTCATGCAGGCGGGCGGCGAAGCCGAAACGACTCCGGCCGGAGCGAAAACGCCTGCGCGACCCGGAGATGGCAGTTTGGGCATTGGTTCTTTGAAAAAATAACTTCTTACAAAATTGTGTATAAATGGATTTTGTCACCTTGAGCGCAGCAAAAGGTCTCTCCTGCTTGATAAGAGAGATTCTTCGTCCGCCTTGGGCGGACTCAGAATGACACGATGCAATAAAACTTTTGATTCAATCGCTATAGAAAGGAGCTAATAATCATGGCAACTTTTTTACGACGTGAAGCGGCCCCGATGAGTGAGGCCGCCTGGGCGGAACTGGATGCTCAGGCCGGTCAGGTCATTCGCCGGACGCTGGCCGGACGCAAGGTCGTCGATCTTTCCGGCCCGCACGGCTGGGAGTTCGGCGCGGTTAATCTCGGTCGCATAAAATTAAACGATGACACCAAAAAGAAAACGGCCGCGGTACAATGGGGCACACGCGAAGTACTGCCGCTGGTGGAAACCCGCGTATTTTTTAATCTTAGCCAGTTTGAAATCGACAATCTTTCCCGCGGCGCCGCCGATGCGGATATTGACCCGCTGCTGGACGCCGCAGCGGCCGCCGCCAAGTTTGAGGATGAGGCTATATTTAAAGGTTTAGCGAAAGCAGGCATCGCCGGCGTTCTTAAGGCGGCCGCACACACACCCCTTAAGCTTGGCACGGACCCCGCCAAATATCCTCAGATTGTCGGCCAGGCCATTAAAACCATGGGGATGGCCGGTATCGGCGGGCCGTATGCCGTGGTGCTGGGGCCGGATGCCTTTTTCAATCTGATGCAAACAACCCAACACGGCTATCCGCCCAAAAAAGTGATTACGGATATGACCGAAGGCGAGATTATCCTGTGTCCGGTTCTCGAGGGCGGCGCGGTGTTGAGCACCCGCGGCGGCGATTTTGAACTGACCGTCGGGGCCGATTTTTCCATCGGTTATCAGCGGCACGAAAAGGACGACGTGGAGTTATTCCTGACGGAATCATTTACCTTCCGCGTCCTCGAACCCAAGGCCGTGATCAGCCTGACGCTGTAAACTTTAATAATCTCACATGTTAAAAAAACGATAATGTGACGGCCATGCCGGATATAATCCCGCATGGCCGTTTTCTTATCTGGACATTTGTCGGCATTTCTTTATGATAATCTCATGGACATCGGCATGCTCAAACGCTTTCTGCAACGGCGTGTTCAGCCGTATCTGGATTACCGCGACCGCCGGCGCGGCCTGCCGCGCGACCGCCGCGTCCGCGAGCT
>CAZOCV010000098.1:2918-12868 GCA_964578395.1 uncultured Pirellulales bacterium | reverse complement strand
GCCGGTATCGCTGCCCGGCTGCAAATCCGGCGGAGGACATACGGGCAAAGTGGTGTCCAGGGTGACCGTCAGCGCAAACGATTCTGCGCTGCGCAGGCCTGACGAATCTTCCGTAATAATGCTAATATCGTTTTCGCCCTCAATTAAATCGCCTTCAGCAAATGTAAACTGATAAAAGCCGTCGGCATCGGACGTGGTTATGCCCACTTCGCCGCCGTCCACATATACGTATATCGTGCGGTTGACGTCGGCCTTGCCGTCGATAGAGGCCGTGGTGTCATGGGTGATGTTATCGGTGGCGCTAACGCCGGAATCACTGGCGTCCATCAAATTGGGACGCGCCGGCTGGGTGGGCTGAACGTTGAGCCAGATGGTCAAATCGCTGGAGGGGCTAGAGGTGTTGCCGGCCGGATCGACGGCAATGACGTCAATTTGCTGCACGCCCGTGGATATTTCGCCCAGGGCGAAGGTATAAGTCCAGTTGCCCGCCCCGTCGGCGTCCACCGTGTTGATCGGCTCGCCGTTGATGCGGATGGTAATGTGGCAATCGGGATCGCACGTGCCCGAAAAGGTCGGCGTATCGTCGCTGGTGACCTCGTCGCTATCGGAATCACCGGTGTCGCTGACGGTGGCCAGATCCGGCAGGCCGGGCGTGTTGATGGTACGGTCAACCGTAATATCCAGCGATGCTGATTCCAGGGATGTATTGGCGGCCTTGTCAACCGCGATAACGGTAATTGAATTGACGCCCTCGGCAAGCTGCCCCGACGTAAATGTATAGGTCCAGTTGCCCGTCGAAATAAGCTGTTCGCTGATGGTGTCGGTCAGAACGCCATCGATGTAAAGCCGCACCGAACTGCCCGGCTCAACGGTTCCGGTCACCGTGGCAACGAACTGGTTAATCAGATTGTCATCATCTTCGTCGCCGGTATCGCTTTCGGCCAGCAGGTCCGGCGTGCCGGGCGTTTGGGCTTCATCATCCAGAGTGATGGTCAGCGCTGCGCTGTAAACGGAGGATTTGCCGGCCCGGTCGGTCTGGGCGACTTTAATGGTGTTGGCCGTACCCAGGTCAGAAGCATTCAAATCGCCGGAAGCAAACGTATAAGTCCATACGCCGTCATCATCGCTGTCTTCAACACTGTCAAAAGCATCTGCGCCGTTGAGATGCACCCACACCGTCGCGCCGACTTCACAGTATCCGGTAATGGTCGCTGTGTCGTCATTGGTGATGTTATCGGAATTGCTGGACCCGGTGTCGCTGGCGGCAATCAGGTCCGGCGCCAACGGCGCATCGGCCGTAGTGTCGAGGACCACAACTAAATCGGCGGAATAATCGCTGACATTTCCTGAATTATCCTCCGCCCAGGCATCGATGATATTGGTGCCTTCCATCAGGTCATCCACGCCGTCAAAGGTATAGGTCCAGTTGCCGCCGCCGTTGGCCGTCGTATGGCCGACCGTAATACCATTTACGCGCACATATACCGTACTGCCGGCGTCCGCATCGCCGGTAATGGTCGCGGCGGCCAGGGAGGTTAAATTATCGTTATCCGCTTCGCCCAGGTCGCTGACGGCGGTTAAGTCCAGATTGTCCGGGATATTAATGGCGGTTTCGATGGTAATGGTCAGTTGGCCGGAATCAAGATAGTTGCCGGCGGTATCGGTGCTCAGCACGTCGATGATGTTGGCCCCTTCGGCCAAATCCGTCGAGGCAAAGGTGTAAGACCAGTTACCGGCGCCATCGGCGAAGGTGGTGCCGATCGTGGTGCAAGCCCCGTTGGGATCCAGCCGCACCGTAATCGTGGTGTCGGGGTCGGCCGTACCGACTATGCGCGGATTGGCGTGACTGGTGATGTTATCTGTGGTGCTTTCGCCGGTATCGGTCGCCGCCGTCAGGTCAGGCGTACTGGGCGCATTGATGGTAACATCCAGCGTAATCGCCAGATTACTGCTGGCCACGGAGGTGTTGCCCGCCGTATCGACGGCCGTAACGAAAATGGTATTGACGCCTTCCGTAATCCAGCCATCGGGAAGCGTGTAACTCCAGGCGCCATTCTGTGCCGCTGTTGTATCGGTTGTGTGCGCGCCGGCATTGACGTTGATGGTAACTGTACTTCCGGCTTCCGCAGAACCATTAATTGTGGGCGTGGTGTCGTTGGTAATATCGTCGGCGTTATTGGAGCCGGAATCGGAAACATCCGCCAGGTTCGGTGTTGAAGGCTGGGCAATGGCGGTATCAACGGTAACAACCAGATCCTGGCTCCAGTCGCTGGTGTTGTTGGCCGTATCTATGGTAAGAAAATCAATCGTGTTGGCGCCTTCATTCAAGGCGGCAAGATAGGTATATGACCATTGCCCGGCTGCGGGATTATTATCGCCGGCCCCATTATCCGTAATCGTGACAATCGTGGCTTCGTTAGTGCGGATTTTAATCTGGGCGCCGCTGGGACATAAACCGTTGATGATGGGCGTGGAATCGCCGGTGATGTTATCCACCGAAGATGAGCCGGTGTCACTGGCGGCGTCCAAATCAGGAGCGGCTTCAGCGCCGGTGTCAAAGTCTATCGTTACCGTCAAGTCCCCTGACGCCGCCGACGTGTTGCCCGCCAAATCCGTCGCCACGATATGAATCAGATTAATCCCTTCCTCCAGCGGCGACGCCATCGTAAAGGTATAAGACCAGGAGCCGTTGCCGGCAACGGTCGTCGTACCAACCTGGGTGTCGGCGGTCGTGGGCGTGTCCAGCCAGATCACGACACTATTATTCGCTTCCATGCTGCCGGGAGCGCCAAAAATTGTCGGACGGGTTTCAGACGTAATGTTATCAATATCCGAATCACCGGTATCGCTGGCGCTATCAAGGTCGGGCGTTACCACACCGGGCGGCGTGGTGTCAAGCGTCACGGTCAAATCGTCGCTTACGCCGGAGATATTGCCCGCCGGGTCGGTATAATAATAATCGATAAGATTGACGTCTTCATCAAGGTCGCCGTCAACCAGCGTTAACGACCAGGAACCGTCGGCATTGGCGGTAGTAGTGCGCGTATTAACCGTATCAACGCGAATGGTAACCGTACTGTTGGCCTCGACGCTGCCGGCTGGCGCTGACAAGGTCGGCGTCGTGTCTGCGGTGAGATTATCAATGTCGCTCGAACCGGTATCACTGGCGGCGTCCAGGTCGGCAATCACCGCCGGCGCGACGGCCGACGTATCCAGCGTGACCGTCAGCGCGGATGAAACCGTGGAGGTGTTCCCCGCGGGATCGACATAATAAATATCAACCTGATGCGTTCCCACCGCCATTTCGCCGCCGTTGAGCGTTATCGTATAAGCGCCCGTGCCATCGGCGGCGACATCCTTGGCGTTCGTCCCGTCGATGCGCAGATATACCTGACTATTGTCCTCCACCGTACCCGTAAAAGATGGTGAGGTGTTATTGGTAATCTCGTCGCTGTTGGAACTGCCCGAATCGGTCCCGGCCGTCAAATCCGGTGCGGCCGGGGCGGCGGCGGTCAAATCCAGCGTAATCGTCAGGTCGGCGGAATTTGTGGAATCGTTATCGGATAAATCGGTAATGTAAATATCTATCAGGTTGCTTCCCTCGACCATGTCGCCGGGATCGAGAGTAAAAGACCAGTTGCCGTTGCCATCGGCGGTGGTCGTGCCCACCTCGCTCCAGCCGCCGCCATTGGGATTGCAGCGTACATGCACGGTAACATAGGCATCGACGGGATTGCCATCCGCCACGCTGCCGTAAACCGTCGGGGCCTGGACGTAGGTGATGCGGTCGGCGGGGGATGTACCCGAATCACTGGCCGCCAGCAAACGCGGGCCATTGGGTTCTCCGGCGGCGGGATTATACGTCACTGCCAGAGCATTGCTTGTCGCCGTATTGCCCGCTGTATCCGTCGCCCGCACGGTTACACTATTGGCCCCCGAAGCCAGATCGCCGGGAACCAGGGAGATCGACCAGGCGCCCGTGGAAGCGTCGGCGACATCGGTTCCCTTGCCCGCCGCCCCGACATAAAGCTGCACCGTCGAGCCGGGTTCGGCATAGCCGTCAAATGCGGGCGAGGCTATCGACGTGATATTATCTATGCTGGAAGAACCGTTATCACTGCCGGCCTGCAAATCCGGCACAGCGGGCGTCGCTATAATGCGGTCCAGCGTTATGACCAGGGCGGCTCCCGGCGTGCTTTCGGCATTGCCGTGTTCATCTTCGGCGGTGGCGGTGATGGTATTGAGGCCTTCGACGAGTTGGCCGTTGGTAAAGGTGTGGGACCAGTTTCCCGCTCCATTCGTGGCGGTGGTGTCAACTTCCGTTCCGTTGACCAGAATATGAATGGTGGCATCTCGCGGACCCGTGCCGGAAATCTGACTTAGCGGATTACTGGTGATATTGTCACTGTTGGAACTGCCCGTATCCGTTGCCGCCGCGAGATCAAGGACGTTGGGCGGATTGGAAATAGTATCCAGGGTAACGGTTAAATCAGGTGAATCGCCGGAAGTGTTGCCGGCCGCATCAGTGTAGGTATAATCCACCGTATTGGCCCCTTCGGCCAAATCCCCGGCTTGCAGCGTAATCGTCCACGAACCATCGCCCGCCGCCGTCGCGGTCGCTTTGCTGACGCCCCCGACGCGAACGGCGACGGTAGCGTTGGCTTCGGTACTGCCGGCAACGCCGGTGAAGGTCGGCGTGGTATCATTGGTGAGATTGTCATCATCTTCCGAGCCGGTGTCGCTGCCAGCGCTGAGGTCCGGGGCGGATACGGGGGCGGCGGCGGTCAAATCCAGCGTAATCGTCAGGTCGGCGGAATTTGTGGAATCGTTATCGGATAAATCGGTAATGTAAATATCTATCAGGTTGCTTCCCTCGACCATGTCGCCGGGATCGAGAGTAAAAGACCAGTTGCCGTTGCCATCGGCGGTGGTCGTGCCCACCTCGCTCCAGCCGCCGCCATTGGGATTGCAGCGTACATGCACGGTAACATAGGCATCGACGGGATTGCCATCCGCCACGCTGCCGTAAACCGTCGGGGCCTGGACGTAGGTGATGCGGTCGGCGGGGGATGTACCCGAATCACTGGCCGCCAGCAAACGCGGGCCATTGGGTTCTCCGGCGGCGGGATTATACGTCACTGCCAGAGCATTGCTTGTCGCCGTATTGCCCGCTGTATCCGTCGCCCGCACGGTTACACTATTGGCCCCCGAAGCCAGATCGCCGGGAACCAGGGAGATCGACCAGGCGCCCGTGGAAGCGTCGGCGACATCGGTTCCCTTGCCCGCCGCCCCGACATAAAGCTGCACCGTCGAGCCGGGTTCGGCATAGCCGTCAAATGCGGGCGAGGCTATCGACGTGATATTATCTATGCTGGAAGAACCGTTATCACTGCCGGCCTGCAAATCCGGCACAGCGGGCGTCGCTATAATGCGGTCCAGCGTTATGACCAGGGCGGCTCCCGGCGTGCTTTCGGCATTGCCGTGTTCATCTTCGGCGGTGGCGGTGATGGTATTGAGGCCTTCGACGAGTTGGCCGTTGGTAAAGGTGTGGGACCAGTTTCCCGCTCCATTCGTGGCGGTGGTGTCAACTTCCGTTCCATTGACCAGAATATGAATGGTGGCATCTCGCGGACCCGTGCCGGAAATCTGGCTTAGCGGATTACGGGTGATATTGTCGCTGTTGGAACTGCCCGTATCCGTCGCCGCCGCCAGATCCGCAGCACTGGGAGCATCAGAAACCATATCGAGGGTAACGGTCAGATTGGGCGAATCGCCGGAGGTGTTGCCGGCCGTATCGGTATAGGTATAATCGACCACATTGTCGCCTTCGGCCAGATCGCCGGCTTGCAGCGTAAGGGTCCACGACCCATCGCCCGCCGCCGTCGCGGTCGCTTTGCTGATGCCCCCGACGCGCAGGCTGACCGTGGCATTGGCCTCCACGCTGCCGGCCGCGCCGGTGAAGGTCGGCGTGGTGTCGTTGGTGATATTGTCAATGCCGCTTGACCCGGTGTCGCTGCCGGCGCTGAGATCGGGCGCGGAACCCGGTGCGGCGGCCGAGGCATCATACGTAATCGTCAGGGCGTTGCTCGCGATGGATTCATTACCCGCAACATCCATCGCCGTTACCGTCAGCGTATTGTTGGCGTCAAGCCAGCCGCTGGTAATATCATACGTCCAGCTTCCATCCGCTCCGGCGGTAGCCTCACCGGTGTGTGCCCCGGCATTGAGATTAACGGTCACGGTGCTGCCGGGTTCGGCATAGCCGCTCACCGTCGGATTCGCTATATGGGTAATATTGTCGGTACTGCTGCTGCCGGTATCATCATCCGCCGCCAAATCAGGCGTGGTGGGTTTGGCCGGCGCAGCGTTGTCATACGTTATCGCCAGTGCCGACGATGCCGCACTGGTCCCATCGATATTCGTCGCCGTCGCCGTCAGGCTGTTGGCCGTCCCGGACGCTGAACCAATCAAATCACCCGCCCCAAACGCATACGAGAACGTCTCATAGGTGGTATTCGCCGGTGCTCCCGTCGCGGGATTGACATCGATGCCCCATGTCGTCGAAAGGGAAAACCGGTCCAGCCGGAAGCTCGGCTCCCGCCCGTGAATCTCCACCGTCACCCACCCAACATCCAGGTCCCACGTGGCGGTGTCGCCATCAGGGTCATCACCGGTTCCTCCGTCATTGACATTAACCTCCTCGGTGGCCCACCGGGTGTCATAGCTTCCACCGCTATCGCCCCAGCAGGCCGGTCCGGCTTCTCCCGTCTCCCAGATATCACCGATATTGACGAAAAGCGAGTCCTGCGAGCCGCTGGGAAACCGCACCCACGCCTGGAAATAATACGTCCCCGGCGTCGTGATATACACATCATAGGTGGCGATGCCCCGCGGGTTGCCGACAGTGCTATCCGCCGTGGTAATATACGATCCCCCGCTGACAAACATCGTATCCGAGAGCGTCCCCAGTTCGGCCTCGATAATCACCGTCCCGCCGGTCTCATAGAAGAACACATCGTTCTGTCCCGTCGCCGCCCCCAGATGGACGCCGTAGTTATACACCTCCACGGTGCTGTCGGTCTCGGCGATCATCTCAAACGTACTGACGCCCAGGCCGGTGATATCATCGCTATTGCTCGCTCCGGTGTCGCTGGCGGCGGGCAGGTCCAGGTCAAACGGACTGATAGGCGCTGCCAGCAGCACCCTCTGTTCCAGTTGTTCGAGAATAAGTTTCATGTCGCTGCGTTACCTTGCTTTCGCTTCAAACGTCATGGCTGTGCCTGTAGTAACCCTATTTCTCTGCTTCTATCATCGTCATGAATCCCCATCCATATAATGATAGGCCGCCTTTTCCGGGCAAATAAAGGGCTGTCCAAATTAAAGCCTCCACCCACCCCCCCCATGCCAGTACTGATACCCCTGCCTTATGGAGTTGCTTGCCCATTATAACCCCCATTATCCGTTGTCTTGCTCAGGTCTGTTTGCACGTATTATCGGTCTTTGGGGGATGACCAACCTTTTTGATTGGCG
The DNA here is from genome assembly GCA_964578395.1 of uncultured Pirellulales bacterium. Taxonomy (GTDB): domain Bacteria; phylum Planctomycetota; class Phycisphaerae; order Sedimentisphaerales; family SM23-30; genus JAFGBA01. Next base: position 5,338 of record CAZOCV010000098.1, on the reverse strand, counting down.
AGTTAGTCTTACCGGCGGCAAAAGTAAGCCTTACTACCTGAAAAAGTAAGCCTTACGAATTGGAAAAGTAAGCCTTACTTTACCCCGGACTTACCCTTACTTTGGGTTAAACTAAGCCTTACTTTACCCCAGACTTACCCTTACTTTGGGTTCGACTAAGCCTTACTTCGCCCCGGACCACGCCTTACTTACCAAGCGAGTCCGTCTTTCGCCCCGGCTAAAGGCTCAATGCTCACGCAGGTTCCGCGTCCAGTCAGTCGGGTGCCATGCTCACGCGCGCGTGAGTATGTTTTACCCTAAATGTCTATTTTAGAGCCACTTACCTGTCGCGAAAGTTCGCCATCCAGTCGGGCCAATCGGGCGTCATCGGCGTAAAACCCTCGTGCCAGGTCAGACGCCAAAGCTGCTTGAGGGCGACCGGGCGGGCACTGCCATCGGCAAAAGCGATGTTGATCCGGCCATCGTGGCGGTCGATGCAGAACCGCTGCATGTGGTCGGCCTGTTCGGGAAAGGCGTAACCGCCGGCCCCCGGCGGCGGCTCATCCCCGGCCAGCGGCCGACCATCCACCCAGTAGCTCTCCGCCAGCAGCGGGATATTGCCGGCGGGCCGGAGTCGGTCGATACTCCGCCAGTGCCTATCCGCCGTGATGTGTCCGCCTGAGGCGGACTGCCCGCGCTCTTCCGAGCTTTCCCCAAGGTTTTGCCCCGCCGGCGGGTTATACAGCCAGCCATTGAAGCCGTAACTGCCGGCATAGACGCCGGGTGCGGCCCAGGCGGAATCTTTCCCCGGGTCGGTCAGACGCAGGCCCTCGAACTGCCGAGGCGTATCCTCCTGCCCGGCAGCCATCATCCCCGGAGGGCCGGAAAAGACAGTATCCGACGGCATGGCCCCCGGCGGCATCATCCCCGGCATCGCCCCCGGCATCATGCCCGGCATGACTCCCGGCGGCAGCTCCATCCCCGGCAACCCCTCTTCGCCGGGTTCATAGGGCGGATCGCAGGCACTGCCGGGGCAGCCCCAGATGCCCAGGTTATCTTCCGTCGAGACATATTCGCTCGTAAAGGCCCGCCACCAGCCGCCGCGAACATCGGCGGCATCATCCTCGACGCCCGACATGAACTCACCCCGGTGCTCCTGGAGGACCATGTCGAAGGCCATCGCCCACTGGTGCAACTGAGACTGGCACTTAACGGCATTGGCATGACTGCGGGCCTTGCCCAAGGCGGGCATCAGGATGGATACCAGCAGGGCGATAATCGCCACCACCACCAGCAATTCAATGAGCGTAAACGCGGGGCATCGTCGTTTCATGGCCGTAACCTTTCCTTAAACAGAGTTCTTACCCCTGCAAGACGCCCCAGCCCCCGGCAGCGTTACAACAATTCCTGCTTTTTACCCCCTTTGGCCCCCTATCTCACCGCCCTTATACCTGGTGAGGTGCATACCTATGGCAAATACCGGCCGGGAGGCATAGAACCTCCCCGCCGGTAATAATGATTTCCTGGATGGGCCGTCGGTCCTTTAGTTTTCTTCCGCCTCAGCGTCGGCGGCGATTTCCTGTTCCATCTTGTCCAGTTGGGAGTCGAGATTTTGCGGCGTGACTTTTTCCTGGGCCGCGGGGGCCGGAGGTGCGGATTTCTTATCGCAGCCGGTGAGGGCAATGGCCGCCAGCAGCACGAGCATGATGGTCAGAAAGGTACGCATGAGAATGTCTCCATTAAGGTTGATAATGCCTGTTCCGGTTTATTCGTGGGGCGTTTGGCCGAGAGGCTTTCGGCACGCCGGGATTTACTGGCCGCCTTTGCCTGCTTTTTCCGCCTGCTTATTGGCTTTCTGAGCGGCTTTTTGTGCCTGCTTGTCGGCCTCTTTGGCCTGGCGATCCTGGAGCTTGGCCAGCTTGTTTTCGTGACGGGCGTTTTCCTTGGCGATAAGACCCTCGACCCGCTCGACGGCCTTGGCGTCGCCTTTGCCCTGAGCGACGCTGAGCATCTCCTGCAAATGAGTCTGCCGCTGCTGATGCTTTTGGGTTTCATGCTCTATCTTCTGGGCTACTGTTTCATCAGCCCCTTTGCCTTCACCCTTGTCTTTATCTTTGCCTTTCCCTTCGCCTTTGGCGTCACCTTTATTTTTACCTTTCCCTTCGGCATCTGCTTTATCTTTGCCTTTACCTTTGCCCTTACCCTGGGCCTCGTCGGCCTCCGCTTGCTCCTTGTCGGCTTTGCCTTTTTTCTCTTTGAGCTTATCTTTACCCTTTTCCTTTTGCTCTCGGGCCTTTTCCTGGACCTTTTCTGACTCCTCTTTAGCCTTCTCCTCGGCGTCTCTGGCCTGCTCCTGGGCTTTTTCTATTTCCTCTTGAGCTTTCTCCTGAGCGTCTTTGGCCTTCTCCCCGGCGTCCTTAGCCTGCTCCTGAGCCTTTTCC
>CAZOCV010000098.1:0-2818 GCA_964578395.1 uncultured Pirellulales bacterium | reverse complement strand
CTGAGCGTCTTTGGCCTTCTCCCCGGCGTCCTTAGCCTGCTCCTGAGCCTTTTCCATTTCCTCTTTGGCCTTTTCCTGGGCTTTTTCTATCTCATCTTGTGCTTTCTCCTGAGCATCATCTTTGGCTTCCTTCGTCGCCTTGTCTGCCGCTTTGACCTGGGAGTTCTTTTTTTTGCCTTCCTGTTTGGCCGACAAGACGGATTGGCCCACAAACAGCAACGCCACAACCGCCAGCACTAATGTGATATGTCTCATGATTGTTCTCCTATAAGTATGATACCTTTTCAATTCAGCCATAAACCGGAAAAAATAGCTACATCTATTAAATCGACATTGCCGTCATGATTCAAGTCCGAATATCCGCACCAGTTATCCGCCGGGTCGCAATAGCTGTCACACCACTGGGCGGCGAACAGCGCCAATTCAACCAACTCCGTGGAACAGTCTTCGGTAAGCGTATTGGGGTTGGGGTCCACCTGAATATAAAGGCCCGGTATAGCCGCACGAATCTCCGCCAGCCGCCGGCAATAAAACGGCGTGGCCAGGGGATTGCCCTGCAGCCACAGGCTCGTCAGGCTCGTCAGGCCTGCAACCTCCGGGGGTACGTCGGCCAGTTGGTTGTCGGACAAATTCAGATACCACAAATGAGTAAGGTTCCCCACTTCCGCCGGCGCCTCGCGCAGTTGGGTGGCGGACAGATTAAGCACCTGCAGATTTGCCAGACTCCCGATGACCGCTGGAAATTGCTGCAAGGGATTGGAACTTACATCCAGCCACTGCAAAACCGTCAGGTTGGCCATCTCCGGCGGCAGGCCGGTCAACTGGTTGGCGGAGAGATAGAGATAGGTAAGATGCACCAGGCCGCCGATTTCCGCCGGCAGAACGGTCAGGTTGTTCGTCGGCAGATTCAGCTCCGTTATATTGACCGCGTAGCCGACGCCGGTAATATCGGTAATGCCGCAACCGGGAGCATAAAGGTAGGTCAGGCCCAGCATATCATTATCGGTGATAGGCTCGGGCGCCGGAATGCCCAGAGCATCACGGACGGCCGCTTCGAAACTGGCGTCAGGAAAGTAAACCTCTTCGGCGGCGGAGGCCGTAGGGCACATTCCCGCCCGCCACAACCCCATAACGATTATGCAAAACCGGAAATATTTCATAAGTGCCTCCTTGACTGACTGCACCGGCATAAAACCACACCCTTTACGATTCGCCTGTTCTTCATAACTGTATTTCTACTAAAGGCTCTGCCGTTTATGTCTATACCACAAAACACTCAGGAAAACAAGTTGAAATGAACGCCGCCCCCTTCGCCATCGCTTCTGGCGGCCTCTTTGGACGTCCTCCATGCTAACGGTTATACCGCGTTGGGCAAGTAGAAACTGCAACTCTCGTTGCGGGCTATGTTACAAACCTTTCTCCCTATCCACGTAGTGGGATAATGATGAAGATAAATATGATGGCGATATTTTTTAGCATCGGCGTTGCGTCTCACTCTTTCGCCCGGCGGTTTACATAGTTGACCGGAATCAACCATAAAGGACACCCATCAGGCACAAACCTCCGCCCCAGATAGCCAGCCAGATTGCCGCCGCCCAGAAGGCCCCTTGGTGATAGACCGATAGACCCGAACGTAACCTCAGATGTGCAGCAAGCAATCCCATAACCACCGGCGAACCGATCGTCAAATAGAACGTCCCCAAGGACGCCATGCCCGACCAATACCAGAAAGCTACCGTCAGCGCCACCAGCAGCAACCCGCCATAGGTACTGAAGATGATAAACAAAGGGAGGTAGGGTGGCCGGGGAATCTTATGGCGATGCATCCGCAGGCAAAGATAAATATACGCCCCCACGCCCATCAGCGGCACGACAAGGTGAATGATTATCCCTCGGATGATTTCATTCATGGGTATTATTCCTGTTTCCTCCGGCCGGCGGTCACCATAGCACTGAAGAGTTCACCCAAAGTAATATCCTCCCGCCAGCAGGCCGGGGCGAGGTGGAAGCGATCTTCGATGGTTTGCATGAAGGTTTCCAATTCACAGCCATCCGACTGCAAAGAAAAGTGTGGAGGATAGGCTATTTTGTAGATATCCATAATGCGGTCGGTGGGAGCGAAACACAAACGCTGTTTGGCCTTAAAACCAAAGGCCTCGGTAAAGGCTTCAAGGAAAGAGCGAATCAAATCCTTATCCGCCGCCGGAAACGCCCGCCGCCACGCCCGCCCCATACATACCCGCCGCCAATAATACTTCATGCGTTTATGTTCGATGATGACGCCGATAATGACAAATCCTATCGGGATAACAAAAACGAAAAAGAACATGTATGTTTTCCACTCGTCCATAGTAAATTATACCCTATTACTACTGAGATGCTTTGATTAATTCTTCACGATAAGGCTTGCCTGTCTGATATAGTCCCAATCGGTATTTGAGCCGATCTTGAGTATCGGCATCAGCCTGGATAAGGGCCTGTTTTATTGTAACGACAGCCTCATCGAAACGGCCGGTTTCGGCATAAGCGGCGGCCAGAGTGTCAAGTTCCATCCAATCGTGCGGTTTTATCTGTTCCAATAATTCGATAGCTTCAGAACCATCTCGGATAGCGTCATCCGGGCAAGTCGCCAGAAGCCAAGCAAGATTATTTATCACATTGCGCGCTCGCCAATTGCTCCGCAACAAGGTTTGAGTTTGACGGTAACATTGAACCGCTTGCGCGTATTGACCATTGTCTTCATATTCTTTAGCTTTAGCTGCCAGAGCGTCAGCAGTATGGATATCTTCTCTGAATTCCTGGAATTGTTTACCAGCAG
>CAZOCV010000097.1:11474-12923 GCA_964578395.1 uncultured Pirellulales bacterium | reverse complement strand
TTGCTGAATTGCGGGTGGCCGGAGTCCGGCGGGGCGATGCCGCGCCGCAAATTTTGCCGGCCGATAAAATTCGCACACCACAAAGGCGATGGACTATTGGCAAAATCAATTCCCGCCTGCCGGGCGGATACATGCAGGCCATACCGTTCCAGTGTTTGCAGGAAAATCATTTCCACATACATGTCGTCCTGATGGAACTGATTGATGAGTTCCGGCCGCCACGCCGGAATTTTGTCTTCCGGAACAATGACGCCGCAAAAAACGCCTTCGGTCGGCCCGCCCCAGCCCACGCCGGCCATTTGGCCGATCCAGCCCGCCTTCATTTTGTCGAGGTAATCCGCCGCCGCAATACGGCGATACTCCGCCCAAACCGGCGCCGTCATGAGCGAAAATATCAGGAATATGCCGAAAGCTGCACTTTTCACACTCAAGCCTGTCTCCATGTCGAATTGTTTAATAACCAATTTGCAAATAATTTTTATGTTTTGCCGGTTTGCTCTCTGGAGCGAAATTCAACCGGGTTATGCCGACATCAGACGCTCCGGGGCGTCATATCATATCTCAGTATTTTACCGTGACCCACTTTTTGCTCTTATGGCTGGCGAGGACGGCATCCACGATCGCATTGGCGCGGTGGCCGTCTGCAAACGTGGAAAAATCGGGCTTTCCCCTGCGATTCCCAATGTACCGATACACGTTGCGCACAAAATTTCTGACCGCGGAAGGATAGCCTTCATTGTGGCCGGCGGGAAATTGGGCGTAATCACGAATGGATTCGTCCAGCAGCAGCGGTTCTTTGAGCAGTAACTCATTGGGCGAGTTGCGATGGCCGATGACCATTTCATTGGGCCTTTCCTGATCCCACCATATCGCTTTTTGGGCGCCCAGAATTTCAAAGACAATATGATTTTTGCGCCCGGCGGCCAGTTGGGTGATGCATACCATGCCCCGGATGCCGTCTTCAAGCTCCAGCAGGATATGGCCGTGATCCTCCGTGAGAATTCTTTTGTTGGTATATTGAGAAGGTTTAAGAGTTTTGCCTGAAAACGTTTCCACCTGCACCAATGGTTTTTTGCGGGTCTTGTGCACGGTCACCAAATCGGCGCAGACGCGGATAATGCGCTTGCCCAGAATAAACTGTATCAAATCAAACCAGTGCGAACCGATATCCCCGATAGCCCGGCTTTTACCGGAGTACTTCGGCTCCAGGCGCCAGTTCCAGTCCGTGTCGTACAAAAGCCAATCCTGCATATAGCAGCCTTCGACGGCAAAGATACGGCCCAGCTCTTTCTTTTTGACCATCATCGCGGCTTGCTGCACCAGCGGATAATAGCGGTAATTGAAATTGATGGCGTTCACCACGTTAGCTTTTTGGGCGAGCCGGACCAGTTCGGCGGATTGCCGGGTATTCATCGCGAGGGGTTTTTCGCTGATCACGTGCTTGCCCGC
>CAZOCV010000097.1:0-11374 GCA_964578395.1 uncultured Pirellulales bacterium | reverse complement strand
AAATCACAGCAAATGTGACGCCACCTTTTGAAACGCTTCGATAATATCATTCACATCGTCACCCATCAAGCAGGAGGCGATGGTTAATAATCCCGAGCGGCCGGCCAAATCATCACAGTGAGGCAGCACGCCCCTGGAATAATCATACGGGCGGGCGAAGGCGTTGGCCGGATGCGTCCAGGGAAATCCTTCCCGGCAGACGCCTCGTTTGTTGACCAGACTGGAATTGTTGAAGTACCAATGCAGGCCCCATTCTTCCATGGTTAAACACGCCAGGCTGCCCTGGGGACCTCTGAGGCCTTCCGCTTTAAGGGCTTCGATGAAGCGTTGACATATTGGCGCATCTTCAAAACTGAAAATGAGAAACGGCCCGCTGTCTCCTTCCGGATCCAGGATATGGCGAAACGTGATTCCCGGCAGATGTTCCAGGGCTTTCCTGATTTTCCATTTGGCCTCGCGCATGGCGCGGGTGATGTGATGCAGTTTTCTCAGTTGCGCCAGCGCCATGGCTCCGCTGAGTTCGCTCATGCGGGCGCCAATGCCCCAGAGCTGATAGTCCGCCTGGGTCGTGTCCAGTCGGCCGCTGGTCCGGGCATAACCCAAATCATGGATGGCAAAGCAGCGTTTATAGAGAGTTTCATCGTCACAAATCAGCATTCCGCCTTCGCCGCTGGTCATATTTTTATTAAGCTGAAAACTGTAGATGGCTGCATCGCCAAACGTGCCCACCCGTTTACCGTGTAAAGCAGCGCCGCTCGCCTGAGCACAGTCTTCGACCATTTTCAAATGATGCTCTTTGGCGATTCGGGCGATTTCATCGGCTTTGCCCGGCGCCCCGCTCATATGAACAAGAAGCACCGCTTTGCTGCGGGGTGTAATTTTCTTTTTCAGGTCCTCCGGCGACATGCAGAAGGTTTCATCGATATCCACCAGTCGCGGGATAATGCCCAGACGCACCAGAGAACTTACGCAACTGACCCAGAAATAACCCGGAAGCAGCACTTCATCGCCCGGTCCTAATCCCAGCGCCCCAAAAGCAATATATAATGCGGCCGTGCCGCTGTTTACCGCCAGGGCATATTTACGCCCATATACCTTTCGAAACTCGTCTTCCAGTTTGTCAACCATGCCTTTGGGGCAGGGGCCGTAAAAACGAAACGGACTTCCGGCCTTAATAACCTCATCGACAAGCTGCTGCTCTTCCTGGCCAATCCAATGAGAGCCGGGGAGTTCCCAGGGCAATGGTTTGGTTCTCACCGGCGTTCCACCGGCGATCGCCAGTTTTTCCGTGGTCATTTTCATATTCATTCCGAAATCACCTCAAGAGGTTTACGCCATAAGTCAATCACGATGAACAACTCCGGATTCTTACAGCGCAATTTTATCGTAACGTTGTTTTTTGTTCATGGCCAGCCCAAATTTATGGGAGTATAAGTAATTTCTCTTCGTTATTGCGAAGGTGTTGATTTCAACCATGTCATCTCGTGCTTAAAGGTTTTACCCTATATCCATAATGCCGTTTTTCTTAATGCAAACTATGCCAACAAGCATTATCGTTAATGCAATGTCATTAGTCAATAAAAAAATAATTTTGTTGCTCATAAATATAGCGGGATGGCGCTATGAAGGATGGCATTTTTATCCTCGTTCGCTTTTGTCCGCCATGTTTTCCGGGGCATCAACCGCTTTTTTTTATAAAAATTACGGAATTTAACGTATAATGGTTGGAAATGAGTTGGATTCAAGGGTTTAACCGCCTCTTTTTTAAGTTGAAAAAAATGAATAAATCATCATATATAACCTGCATGTTAACATAAAGTTACACTTTTTAATGTCGATATATCATATGGAAAAATCGGAGTATAGGCCAACCCTGCTGGACATCAGCAAAAAGGCCAAAGTATCTGTTAATACGGCCGCCAAGGTTCTGGCCGGACAGGCCAAAAACGCACGCATCAGCGATAAAACCGCCGCCAAAGTTAAAAAAATAGCCAAAGAAGCGGGCTATGTGCCTAACCTTATGGCCCGGAATCTCAGGTCCAGGCGCACCGGTATGATAGGGGTGTTTGTTGCGGATATGGCGGACTCCGCATGTGTGCTTATATCTCAGCTCATTCTCAAGCAACTCCATCATCAGGGCTTCTCGCCTATTATGACCGTTGCCGAAATTGGGCCGGAACTGTGTATGCGCGAGTGGCTGCAAAACAGAATTGAAGGGCTTATTTTTTGCGGCACGAGTGATTTTATCACCCTCGATTTTCTGGAAGAAATTAATAGTTGCGGCATCGTTTCCCTGATTGCCGGATGCGCCTTCATAAGTTCTGACAATCCAAAGCTAGGTGAAAAAAAGATTTCAACAATTTCCGTTAATAATTACGACGGCATTGAGATGGTGATTAAACATTTGCGGGAAAGAGACAAACATAAAATTGTCCATATCTGCGGGCCGGGTTGGCATGGCGACGCCTGGGAAAGACGAAAAGCGTATGAAGCGATTATTTCCCGGCAGCACGAGCCGATCGTGGTTTATCCTGACAGCGCCAAATACTTCTGGCAGTTGGGGTATAAGGCCATGGAGCAATTACGCCACAGCGGGACCGCCTGCGATGCGGTTGTCGCGTATGATGATCAGTATGCGATTGGCGTCATCAAGTGGCTGACGGAAAACAAAGTACAGATGCCCGCTCAGGTGGCGGTGGTGGGATTCGACGATTCGCCCGAGTCGCAATCATGCACTCCGGCCCTGACGACGATTGCACTGCCCATGGAACAGATAGCCGTCAAGGCCGTCAGCACGATAAAAAACTATCTGCAAACACAACCGTCCGTCGAAACGATACGAATTCCTCCATCGCTGGTGATTCGTGAAAGCAGTTAAGCCGGCTTTCTGTTGCCTTATTTGATATAAGACCACTCTGTTTTTTTTGCCCGTGTTCTCGCTCGGCGCAGGATGCGGTCCTGTCAGCGTACTCCGGAGATTTGAAGGCCGTCGGTGCGGTGCTGGACATAAACGCGAATGCTTTTAATTTTCATCGTCTGGGGCAGGTCTGCTTCCAGCGTTTCGTCGGTGCGGAGTTTTGTATAGGGAATCGGGACGGTGACGGTCTGATCGTCCGGGGTCACGACTTCCAGGCCGCTGAGGCGGACATATTCGCTGCCGCCGGTATGGCGAAATTGCAGTTTGCGAAAGTCGATGCGGTGATGCGGCCGGGAGATACTCAGCGAGGTGACGCCGTCCTTGACGCCGCCGGCAACCCCCAGTTCGACCACCGTTGGCAAATCCGGCTTCATGCGTACGGGCTGGCCGGTGATTTGCAGGCCCGTGGTTTCATGCTGCACCATCACGCTGACTTCGCTGATCTGTACGGGCCGGGGCAATTCCACCTCGAAGGCATCGCCGGGATAGAACTTGCCGCCGCCGGCGTTCAGCAGGAAAGCTTCGCCATCGACGGGGACAACTTTAATCTCGCCCATGCGGATATAGCGGGCGCCGCCGGTGTGTTCGAGGGTCAGCTTGCGGAACGTCAGCTTGCGCGTTTCGGCGTCGGTATAAAGGACGGCGGCGCTGTCATCGGCGGCGGAGGTGTTGCCGATGATGCGCATGTCCGGACCAAGCGGGCGGGGAGTGCGGGGCGCATCCGGCGGCCGGTGCGGTTCCGGGTGCGTCGCCTGCTGGTGCAGTTCCTGTTCGCAGGCGTCGAGCAATAGCTGCAATTGTTTAAGCGTCTGGGCGATGTCGGCGTCGGTGGTATGATTCAGGTAGGTTTTCTGATAGGCGATTTTTTTGAGTCGGTTGGCCTGATCGACGATATCGTCGGCCAGGTCGGCTAAATCCTGGTTGGCCGCACCCCAGGCGAGCGTGCCGCACCACAGTAAAACAAGGGCAATCCATAAGGTTTTCATAACTCAATCCTTTCCTGAAAAAGAGACTGCCATGATTCGAAAACGGGTATATAATAACCATAAAATTAGAGTGGTTCATCAGAAAAAGGTTAGGTTGTTTCATAATTTTTAGCAGGCGCCATCCTGGAAACGAACAGTCCAACAAATATGACCGCACCGGCCCTTTATATACATATCCCTTTTTGCCGGGCCAAATGCGGCTATTGCGGTTTTTATTCCGTGCCGCTGGCCGGACATGACACGCAGCGGCTGCTGACGGCGCTGGTGCGGGAACTGGACGGCTACGGCCTCCGCGAAGCGGCAACCCTATATATCGGCGGCGGCAGTCCCAGTTGCCTGCCGGCAGGGCAGTTGGAATGGCTGGTTCGTCAGCTTACCGATCGGGTGGGGCTGCCGGCGGAATTTACCGTCGAGGTCAATCCCGCCCAGATGGACCTGCCGCGTCTGGTGCGTCTGCGGCAGGCGGGCGTAAATCGACTGTCCATTGGTGCGCAGTCGTTCGATGAAGCGGATTTGGCGGTGCTGGGGCGGCCTTATGGGCCGGGGCGGATTTATGAAATTGTCGAACAGGCCCGGCGGGCGGGATTTACAAACATCAGTCTGGATTTGATTTTCGCCGTGCCCGGCGGGACGCTGCCCCGTTGGCAAGCTGTGCTGGAGGCCGCAGTAAAAATGCAGGTGGAACATATTTCCGCTTATGCCCTGACCTACGAGGAGGGAACACCGCTTCAGCGGCAACGGCGTGAAGGGGCCGTAACGCCGGTGGATGAGGAAACCGACCGGGCGATGTATGAGTTGGCCATCGACATGCTGACGGCGGCGGGGCTGGAGCACTATGAGATTTCCAATTTTGCCCGGCCGGGCTTTGCTTGTCGGCACAATCTGACATATTGGGCCAATGAACCCTATGTCGGCATCGGGCCGTCGGCCGGTTCGTTTTACCGGGGGCAGCGCACCACCAATATTGCCGACATCGCACGCTACACAGAGGCGGTGGAGCGGGGGCGGAGTTGTTTCGCTGAGACGCACTCGCCGAATGCCGAGGCCTTCGCTTGCGAAACTGCCGTGCTGATGCTGCGGCGCATGGCGGGCATTGACCGCGAGCAATTCCGACGTAAAACCGGCCGGGATGTTTTCACGCTGTTTGCGGAAGTTATCGAACGCCGCCGCCGGGAGGGGATGCTGGCGGTGACGGCCGACAACATCCGCCTGACCCGCCCGGCGCTGCCGGTCGCCGACGGCATTCTCTGCGACTTCGCCGCCGTATAAGATTGTTTCCTGCTTGGTGCGTTCCGCCGCCGGCCATTAAAAACGGCCAAACGAAAGGGTTGTACTATCCAAAGTGGAGTGGTGACACAGATATCCTGTCCGCGATTCTGTTCCATGCGGCAAGAATAACAAGGGCCGGTCGAGGTGGGTGGGGTATTGCGTGATTAATCGTGGTAACAGCCGTGAGGCGGTATTTTACAAAGCAGAAGGTTAACGGCAGTTTTTAATCTCACGCCCTGAAGGGTTGAATTATTTATTTTGCTCTTCATCGCGCAGGAGTTTGTATTCGATACTGTCCACCAGAGCTTTCCAGGAGGCGTCGATGATATTTTCCGACACGCCGATGGTTCCCCAGCGGTGATTGGCGTCGCGGGACTCGATCAAAACGCGAACTTTGGCCGCGGTGGCGGCACGCGGATTGACCACGCGCACGCGGTAATCGACCAGTTGCATGTCATTGATTCCGGGATAGTACGGCGCCAGCGCCCGGCGCAAGGCTCCGTCCATGGCGTTTACCGGGCCGTCGCCCTCAGCGACACGATGTTCGACTTTCCCATTAATAAGGATTTTAACGATAGCTTCGCTTACCGGCAATCTGCCGCTCGACCGCGAAATCACCATGCGGTAATGATCCATTTCGAAAAAGGTGTGATAGTTGCCCAGAAACTTCCGCACAATAAGATCAAAACTCGCTTCGGCGGTCTCAAATTGATAACCTTCATTTTCGAGTTCCTGAACCTGCTTGAGAATTTTACGCACTACGGTGTTATCCTGCACCAGGGCGAGTTTTTCACTCTTGGCCAGCAGGTTGGATGTGCCCGATAACTCACTGATAATCACCCGGCGGCAGTTACCCACGGTTTCCGGCTCGACATGTTCATAGCAACGGCTGCTGCGCTGTACGGCGTGCACATGCATCCCGCCCTTATGCGAAAAACTCGATACGCCCACATAGGGCTGATTCAGCGGCAGGTTCAGATTGGCCATATCATAAACATAGCGCGAGGTTTCGGTCAGCCGTTTAAGATTTTCACTGCTGAGACAGACTCGTTTCATTTTTAAGGCGAGGTTGGGAATGATAGCACACAAATCAGCATTGCCGCTGCGTTCGCCGAAACCATTGATCGTACCCTGCACCTGCATAGCGCCCGCTTCGACGGCCGCCAGACTGTTCGCCACCGCCAGACCCGTATCGTTATGGCAATGGATGCCGACGGGAACATCGAGTTGGCCAACAACCTCTGCGACAATTTTGCCAATCTGCCCGAAAAGCATACCGCCATTGGTGTCGCAAAGTACCAGTCGGCTCGCCCCCGCCTCGGCGGCGACTTGAAGCACTTTCAAAGCGTATTGGGGATTTTCCAGATAGCCGTCGAAAAAATGCTCCGCGTCAAAAAACACTTCGCGCGTTCGGCCTTTCAGAAATCGTATGGAGTCCTCAACCATTTTTAGATTTTCATCCAGCGAAGCCCGCAGCACCGTTTTCACCTGCATGTCCCAGGCCTTGGCAACTACGGCCAGCACTGAAGCGCGACACTTTTTCAATGCGTTCAATCCGATATCATCCGCGGGAGCAACATCTTTTTTGCGGGTCATCCCGAAAGCGGCGATACGGCTGTTCTTAAGCTTTAATGAACGCACTTTCTGGAAAAAGGCTTCATCCTTGTCGTTGCTGAGCGGGTAGCCGCCTTCGATGTAATCCACACCAAGCTCATCGAGTTTGGCCGCGACCAGTAACTTGTCTTCCAGAGAAAAAGCCACACCTTCCGCCTGAGTGCCATCGCGCAGGGTGGTATCGTAGATTTCGATTTTCGCCGGCGCCGCAGATTGTTCTTTAGTATTTGTCATTTAAGGAGTTACCTTTACTTGTTAAACATCCGCCATCGCCTCCAGGGCGTTTGTTAGTGAACCATTTTAAGCTATAATGTGTATGAAACACAATTAAAAGGTATCTATATAGCGCAAGATGAGCAAGAAACCAATAACTTCGACGAACGAAGCATCGCTGGTTTGCCTGGCCCGTGAAGGTGACCGACAGGCCCTGCGTATTCTTTTGGAACGGCACTGGAATTGGCTTAAAGGCTTAACTTACAGTGTGTTAGGTAATAATCATGATATGGAGGACGCCCTCCAGGACCTCTGTGTTTTAGTTCTGGACAAAATTTCCACATTACGCGAACCGGAGCGATTTCGCGGTTGGCTGGCGACCGTCGCCCGCAATAATGCCCTGGCTTATCGCCGGGCCAGACAGTTACAACCTCGGCCGCAATCTGACGATTTGGAGATAGCCACAACGGCAGCAAATGAGACATTATTAGACAAACTGGCGATTCGGGAAGATGCCCGGCGTTTATTAGCGGCTCTGGAGGAACTGCCGGAAAAATATCGTGAAGTATTTACCTTAAAACACGTCCAGGACTTAAGTTATGCTGATATTGCCGAACTCCTGGATATCACGGTGACTACCGTGCAAATTCGCCTGGTTCGCGCCCGTCGAATGATCGCCAATACCCTATCCGGCCGGCCAAATGACAAGGTGCCACGAACATGAATACTATGAATCCCGAAAATCTAGAGCAACTTATAGGTAAATCACTGGACAGTGAAATCACCCCGGCGGAAAAACAATTACTTGATTCGTTGGCGGAAAAACATCCTGAACTTAAGGCCCGCATTGAGGAACTGGGGCAACTGACAGATGCCGCGCGTCAAATATTACATCAGGACATTGTCGAAAAAGGGGACAGTTTTGCGGATGTATTCAACAGGGCCGCGCAAATCAGGTCATCGAAACCACATCATCAACGTATTCGTCTGCATCCGGCCGTTCATGTTGTGGCGACTCTCGCCGCCGGCTTCCTGTTGGGTCTGGTAGCGTATGGCCTGTTCGATACCTGGAAAACAAGGAGTGAAACTCCGGTAGTAAATTCTCCGAAAATTATAGCAGAAATTCCTGACGAAGCTGCTGCTCCCGACAAGACGATTCCTGTGCCCATTCCCAAATTCCAACCGGCGCCCGGTCTGTATTATTACACGGATTCTCAGGGATATCTCCGGTCGATATATCCGCCCATGCTGATGCCGGATGAAAATATCGAAAACGCCGGATATTCCGGCGAATAATAGATATTATATCCGGGTGCTCATTTGACGTTTTCTTTTCGCCGAAAATTTGACTATCATATGTAGTAAGATTTTCAGGAGCCTGTTTATGAAAATGTCATTGCCCATTTCACTTTTTATATATGTAATTCTGCTGTTTGTCGTAAACCCTCTTTTGGGTCAAACGACGCCACCGGCGCAACCTGCACCCGGTGAAACGACAAGCCCACCGGCGGTTACGGATAATCCTTCTCCGGAACAAAGTCAACCTGCTCCCGCTGATGCCGCACCGACGGACCAACAGCAGCCGGGCGAGGAAACTGTTTATCCTGAGGGGCAGCCTTATATCGGCATTCGGGTGGATCACCGGACTTTACCGGCGTTACTGATAAAACATCTGGGCCTGGAAGAAGGACAAGGCGTCATCATAGAAAATATTCAGGTTGACAGTCCCGCGGACAAGGCCGGCCTGGAACGCGATGACATTATTTTGGCTTATGAAGGCGAAACCGTCACCCAATATGATCAATTTATGGAGCGCATCAGCGAAAGCCATATCGGTCAGGAAGTTAATATGATGATTCTGCATCTGGGTCGCCGCAAAAGCGTTACGCTGAAATTAGCGGCACAAACAGATTTCATAGACAGGGATGATCAGGAAGACTGGAAATACCCCTTCCGCCTGACAGGGCAGATGGAACGGCTTAATCCCGTAGGCGATGCCTGGCGCGGCGTGAATGTCGGCATCGATCCAACGGGCGATTTCAGTGATTACTTACGCAGCTTGGATACCCTGACCTATTCCTATCGAACGGAAGACGGTTTGGAGAATTTTGAAGTGACTATCGACGGCGATCCGTTCCGCAACAACGTAGAAGTTATTGTCCGCACCGATGAAGAATTATTCAGCGTCCGCGCTAATGAAATAAATGCTCTGCCGCCGGAATATCAGGACGCGGCGCGCAACGCGCTGCATACAGCCCGGGCGAGTTTTTTGCGCATCGGTCCGGACGGTCCGCCGCCGGCCCGGATGTGGCTGCAAGACCCTTACCTGTACCGCGTCCCGGATGATGAATTTCCCGCCTCGCGTGAAGCATTAATGGGCATGTCGGAGGAAATCGAAGCTCTCCAGCGTCGTATCGTCGAACTGGAAAGAATCATAGAAATTCTTGAATACCGCCTGCAAAACGCGGGGCCGCAACCCCGGCCATAACGCCGCCATACGTTGATTCTGTTTTGGTTGGTTGCCTTGCCGCTCTTCAAACGCTGCAAGACGCCGCTTCCACCTGGAAAAAGGCCAATTACGCTATCTCTGTTTTTCCATGACGAAGAATTCATTGCGAAAAAACGAATTTCTGAAATATAAAATCCTGACGAACGACATAGGGGCGGTAAGAGGTATCTGTCGGTTAAGATGGTTTTGAAGTACGGAATTGGTTCTGTCACATCTTTGCGTTTAGTTTGAAATTGGCAAGACATCTGGTAATACGCTGGGGGCGTGTGCATCTCTTTTATTCACAATATGTTATGGTTTTTAATCTCTGAATCTACCAGTTTAGGCCGGTATGATTACACGTAATGTATAATAACTATATATAAATAAGTTATATAACTACGCCAAATCCCCATCCGAGTTATTTGTGCCCAAATAAATCAAGATATGCCATTAATGACCGAAAAATTGGAAAAATGTGATGAATTATTTTGACAATGACCAATATAGTCTATACTGTGTCCACCTTTGTCCAACATAAGAACTAATGTCCTCGGTGAAATAAATGCAACTTACCGTAAAAGATGTGGCTGGTCTCTTAAACGTAAATGAGAAAACCATTTATCGTTGGCTCAAAAAGGGTAGCTTGCCTGCTTATAAAGTGGGGGAGCAATACCGATTTAATCGAGGGGAATTGCTGGAATGGGCAACATCCCGGCAGATGCATGTTTCCCCGGAACTTTTTAGAGAATCCGAAAACACTCCCAGTAACGTTTGCAGCCTTTACAATGCACTTAAAGAAGGGGGTATTTATTATCGTACTGAAGGTGATAATAAAGAAGCTGCCTTAAAAAGTGTAGTCAGCCTGATGAAGCTTCCTCCAGAAGTCAACCGGGAGCATCTTTTGCAAATTTTGCTGGCCCGTGAAGCTATGGCCTCCACGGCGATAGGCGATGGCATCGCTATTCCGCATGTGCGTAATCCGATTGTTTTACATATTACCGAGCCGGTAATCTCTTTGTGTTTTCTGGAAAAGGCCATTGATTTCAAGGCATTAGACGGCAAGCCGGTAAACTGTCTGTTTACGCTGGTAAGTCCGACCGTAAAGACGCATTTACGTCTTTTGTCCCATCTGGCCTACGCGTTGCAGAATAATGATTTTCGAAAGATCATCGCCGCACAAGGCGGTCGGGAAGAAATTTTTTCGGCCGTAGAACGTGTTGAAGACCAACTACAAAAAAATCAACCGGCCGCCGGAAACGAGGAACAGGCATAAATGTCGCTCTTTTTTTGGGGTTTGTTTATTATTCTGGGTAGCGGCGCGGTTTCGCTATTTAGCGGCGGAAGGGCGAAATGGGCCTCGTTTTGCGGCAGTATGGGCGCTATTGCAGGCAGCGGCCTCGCTCTGGTTCCTGCGATAAGTGTCCTTTTCAGCGGTCAGATGCTTTCCTGGCGCGGAGCCTGGAATGTGCCTTTTGGGTCATTTTTCATACAAATTGATGCTATTTCGGCGTTTTTTTTAGTTCCTATATTGGTTTTATCCCTTATTGCTGCAATTTATGGTCGGGAGTACCTGTTGGCATACCAGGACCGAAAAAACCTCGGCATTCCCTGGTTTTTTTATAATCTGCTGGTGGCGGGTATGATGCTGGTGGTGGTGGCCCGCAATGGCGTGCTGTTTCTGATCGCCTGGGAAATCATGACGGTAGCCTCGTATTTCCTGGTGACGTTTGAATATGAACGGCCGGACGTCCGTCATGCGGGACTGATTTATCTGGTCGCCGCCCATATCGGCACGGCGTTCCTGATGGCGTTTTTTATCCTGTTGGCGAATCGGAGCGGCTCGCTGGACTTTGACAAAATTCCCGCGCTGCCTTCTTCTTTGAC
>CAZOCV010000096.1:0-12937 GCA_964578395.1 uncultured Pirellulales bacterium | reverse complement strand
ACGCAGCATCCGCGCATAGGTTGCGTGATTGAACCAACAAGTGTTTATTATCTGCACGGCGAAGACAGCCTGGTGGGCAGCCTAACACACCAGCGCAAACTGCAATGGTTTGCCGAAGTTCTGTCAGACAATATATCCCGCACCCGTGCCGCCGGACGCTGGCCGGCGTTTAAACCCGCAGCGGTTCATCTGCTGCGTCTGCATATTCGTAGCGGATTATTCGACCCGCAGGGTAATCCCGCAAGAACCTTACTCCATGCCTTCGCGGATATTCTGCCGGGATGGTATCGCCTGATTATGGGGATATTGGTCCGTTTTCCACGTGCCACGGCAAGGGGGTGCCGCGTAATTTCGCACATCGTGCGCCGGTTGAAATTGCGCCGCCAGGTTGTGCGGCGTCCTCCCCAATAAACCGAATGCCCGCTACGGAAGAATATTTGTTGGGCCTCCCGCAACAGGTACAAATAATTTGTTTACGTTATACGGACGACCTCTCGGCAAAATTGGTATGATTGATACAACCGTTATATTTTAACCTTTACCTCTCCCTTTTTTCCAAATACCCCATATTAATGCCTTGTGGAGGGGTTTTTTGTATCGAATACTTAATCTGTCATTATCTTTGTTTAAGCGAGGAACACAAATAACCGATATTAAAGGATAAAGCTTGGTAATTGTTTCAGGCTTGATTTAAATTTAGTGGCAACCTATGATTGTTATATGGCGTCTAATAGGATGTAGATAACGCAAGCTATATCCAGACACCGGCTAACCTGAAATAGGCCTGCCTGCAAGGAAATTAACCAATGAGTCGTATGAACAGCCTTACCCGCTCATCATTATGGCCGCGTCTATTGGTTGGATTGATGCTGGGAGCGTTTTTGCTACAGGGTTTAAGGGGGCATGAGCAAAAATCGGTGTTGACTCCGCCGTCGATTGTACTGCAGGCAGAAGCTATGCCGGCTGTTCCCTTCGATATGGATTCCTCGGCTAACCGGCTGTTGCAATTGGCTCAGACGGATCATATTGCCCTCCTTGAATGGGCTGCCCAAAGATACGAACAGCAGGTTCAGGATTATCGAGTCAACCTTGCCAAACAGGAACGGATAAATAACGAACTTAAGCCGGCACAGGTCATCAGCGTCGATTTTAAGGAAGAGCCGTTTTCTGTCCTGATGAAATGGCAAAGTAAAGGCGGCCCAGTTGACAAGTTGCTTTTTGTCGAAGGGCAAAATGATAACATGATGCTGGTACATCCGGCCGGACTGCTGGGTTTCATAAAATCCGTTAAAAAAGACCCCACCAGCAATGAAATTCGGCGAAATTCTCGCGGAACTCCCGATAGATTCGGCTTTTACCGCTCAATCCAAAGCCTTTTGGATGTGTATCGTCAGGCCCAAGCGAACGGCGATCTGAAAACTGCCTACTTAGGCCAAACCGTGGTTGACGGCCGAAAATGCGTGGCCATCGAACGCATCCTGCCGGCCGGCAAAGGTTATCCCTGTGCCAGACTTATCCTGGAAATTGACCAGGAATATATCGTTCCGACGCGCATGTCGATGTACGATTGGCAGAATAATCTCCTTAGTTTATACGAATATAAAAACCTTGAATTCAACGTGGGATTAGCCGATATTGCCTTCACACCCCAGGCAAACAATCTTTAACCTCTTTTATCGCGGGGAGTTTTAAAAAAAGCGGGGGCTTGGCAAGCGGCGTCGAAGGGGCCTTTACACGAGTTTCTCTCTCCCTCGCCTTCATTATACCAACTCGAGCTCTCTTAGGGCATCCCGACGTCATCCGGCAGGCCTTGCCCCCGCCAGTTGTCTTTATTAGACCAAATCCTCCCCCCTCAGTCAACAAAAAAATCGTAACCCGCTCTGGATAATACGGATACATCGGTCACCTTCTTTTTTACACGAAGATGGTTGTCAGAATTTAACAAGGTGGTAGAATACTATTAGGCCAAATGTTGGTGCAGCCATAGGAATTAAAGGCCAAGCCAAACCTGAAAGGATTTTCCCATGCCTACGATGAAAAAAAACTCCATAACTTGTTATATTTTCTTATGCTTATCTCTGAGTATGCTGGGAGTGAACCCTGCCGCAGGCCAGCCTGGAATGATGCCGGGAATGCCCGGCATGTCCCCTGAATATATGGGGCAGCCGCAGCCCGGCAATGACATCGGCATGGCGGTGAATGACATTCAGAATATCTCTCAAGGCATATTGCAGCAGGTTTCAACCAATGTCCCCCTGCAGCAGCAAGACATTGAAGTCATCAAGGCACAATTGGAACAAGGCTCAAAGTTCCATGGTCGGCTGGAGAAACCGGATCGTGCACGTTTGTTTCTTATTGAATCCTATCTGGCGCATTTCTCCGGCAACAAAGAAGAAGCCATCAAGAACATTCAGCGTGCCGAACAAATGGCGCCGGAACTGCCCGATGTAAGCGACAGTGTCATCACTTTATCGCTGTTTTACGAAGATTACGAAATGGTAAAAGCGGCCTTGCGCCGGCGCGGCGTTGATCAGGCGGCACAGCAGCGCAGTCGGGCCGTATCCAAATGGACCACTGCGCCCGGCCAATATCCTCAGACACAAATGTATCCCGGCAATATGGGCGGAGGTCAGCCAGGCGTTTTGAATTTACCGGTAAATACCATGGCGCCAAAATATCTTGGAGAAAGCGTACGTTCGCTAAACGTGCGTACACTGAACAACACATATTTCCTGTATGAACCAGGCGCCGGGCCGCTGTTTTGCGCTATTCTTTGGAATGCCCCACAGACAGGCACACCGGGATCGGAATATACGCAGCAACCTTATTACCAGCAACCTATGGCGCCGTCTTACGACATGATGGGAATGCCGGGCATGATGCCGGGCATGATGCCCGGTCAGACAACGCCGGCGGTGGTGATTCCTCCGATAGCGCTGGATTTGCCCACCAACATGCAGCAGTTCAAAGACATTTTTAAGATGGGCATGACCAGCGGAAAAATCACCACGCTGGGCATCAACCTGGACAAAGGACCGACGGGACGACAGGCGGCGATAACCGCCATGACGGAAAACGCCTGGCCGTGGCCTCATTGTTCCATCGACGACCTTGGCACACAGTGGGAGATTATCCCCACGACATCGCCGGTGATGGTATTGGCCAACGCTCAGGGTAAAATTTGCTATATCGGCCCGGTAGGCGGATACCTGCCGCACATGCTGCTGAACAGGGAACTTGCCAAAGCTCAGGCCGCAACCATGGGCATGCCCGATTTACCGGCACCCGCGAAGGCGACGAGCGGTTCTCTCAGCGGGCTTAGCAGCGAAACTTCAAGCGGTTCCGAAAATAAAGAGACCGCCACGGAAACCGCTGCTGAACCTGCCGCCGCGGAGTCAACGACTCCGTCACCGGCGCCCACGGCGCATGCCGCAAAACAAAGCGATCCCCAAGCGCAGCAAATGTACCAGACCGCCGTCTTGAAAAGCCGCACCATGGGAAAACGCGCCGCCTGCAATATGTGCGATGACATTATCGCACGTTTTCCCAATGCCACCGAAGCCGACCAGGCGCAAATGCTGATTAAGGATTTGTGCAGCAGCGACCCGCGTCTGGCCAAAGAGCGCGCAGGAGAAGGCAAATATACAGGCGTGGAAAACTGAACGAAGTGATGCGCCTTTTCGCAGCGTAATAAAAGGGATGCTTCGCTGCGCTCCGCGGGCAAAAAAACAGCGGCTGTTTTCACCGCCGCGTAAGTGCAACCGGACAATCAGGACAGATTGAAGAGCGACTGCGACTTGATGACGGTGCTTTGTTCCGGGAAAGCATGGAACGCATAAACCTGAAGTTCATTGCACCGCGCTTCGTAATCAATGTAACTGAAGGGGGCCAGTTCGTTGCGGGCCAGTTGGGGGAACGATACGAACAAGCCGCGTTTTTTCCCGGCGGCGGTCAGGTCGTGATGGGTGGAGCGGAACAGGTTGGAACTCATCTGCTCGGTTTGGAAACTCATGGAATAATTGAAGCGCCGCCCCCACTGGCACTGGTGATTGCGCTGGCCGTGAAAACGAAACGCTTCCCGCCGGCCCAAACGCGGCAGTAACTGATCCGGGGTACAAATCAATTCCGACAAACACTGGTTTTCAGAAAATACGCTGACGACGTGGCTGCAGCCGGTGACCCAGATGATGACTTCATAATCACCCTGAAAAAACCGGCGCGACGCATAAATGTTGAACAGCTCCGGATGCAGAGGCCGGTCAAACAGATAAAACGTCAACTCATCCAGCGAAACGCTAATCGGAAATTCCATTTATACTACCTTGTCGTGCTGACCGCGGTTGGTATTTTGCTGACTCGTCTCGTTACTTTTTCAGATGAATTTATTATATCTCAAATCATTTTTAATAAAAGCTTTTTTTGCGTTTTTCAGCACTGATAACGCAGTTTTTAGTTATCGGGCGTAAAACCATCCATAGCGTTTTGCCTGGATTTTACGCAACAGGATTATTGCTTCATTATATACAGGAAGTTACGCCGGTAAGGACTTGCCCTGAAGGATTTTCATTAATTGAGGATGCGCCAAACGACCGGCCATAGCAATCGGCACAGGACCGCCGGAATAATTACGGCAATCGAACGGAAATCGCGGTTCACCCCGCAAATCGGTTACCGTAGCCCCGGCGCCGATGGCAATGGCGGCGCCAGCAACAATATCCCATAAACGTATATCCCACCCCAGAGCGGCCGTATAAGCGCCGCCGGCGACATAGGCATAATGCAGGGCCGCTGTGCCTAAATTACTACAAACAGAATGAATAAATAAATTCATCAGCCCGGCCGGTGGTTGAGCATCGAAATGCCCCTGAATGGCGATCTGGCTGTTGCGGCCGATCTTTTCGTCGCGGCAGGAAATGGCGCAACCATTGCGGCGGCTGGGGATTCCGGGGCCTCCGGAAAACAATTCATCCCGTACAGGGTCGTAAATGACCCCCAAAACCGGCATACCCCTCCGCAAAATTCCTACAGAAACCGTGAAAAGCGGCACTTTATTGGCATAATTGCGCGTGCCGTCTATCGGGTCGATAACCCACCATGTTTGCTCGTCATCGGTCGGGGCAATTTTCAGCAGATTTTGCGAGGGGTCTTCGTTCTCTTCCGCAAGGAAACCATGTTGCGGAAAGGCTTTACGCACCGCGGCAATGATGGCGGCCTGACATTGACGGTCGGCATCCGTTACCACCTGCTCACCGGCCTTGAAACGGGCTTCCACCCGGCCAAAACGCTCCAAAGCATATATGCCCGCCTGCCGAGCGGCATCTGAGGCCAAAGTCAGCATTTTTTCCTCAATCATCATTAATAACCTTCTTCATACGGGTTTAGTGATATTTATCACAATATTTTACAAATCGTTATTTTAAGCTATAAAAGTTCATCCGTCATGGGTAACTACTTGCCCTGCCGGTAACGGATGATTAAGATAGCGATTTCTGGCCGGAATACGGCAGAAAAAAAGGCAAACAATTTCTATCCTTTATGTGCCGGAAACGAGAACCGGCCAGCAAAAAATGCGAGGTGAACAGATGGCCGACATGGAAGGTTTGAAAAACTCGATCATCAAAGGTGATCAAAACAAAGCCAAACAGTTAACCGCACAGGCTTTGGATGAAGGCATGCATCCGGAAAAAGTACTCAACGACGGACTGATTGCCGGGATGAATATCATTGGCGCAGCGTTTAAGAAAAATGAAGTGTATGTGCCGGAAGTTCTCATCGCCGCCCGTGCCATGAAAAACGCCATGGAACTGCTCGAACCCAAGCTGGCGGAAGCCGGGGTACAACCTATCGGCAAGGCCCTGATCGGCACAGTCCAGGGCGACCTGCATGATATCGGCAAAAACCTGGTCATCATGATGCTCAAAGGCGCGGGATTCCAGGTCGTGGATTTAGGCGTGGATGTGCCGCCGCAAAAGTTTGTTGACGCCATCAACGAACACCAGACCAAATTGCTGGGCCTCTCGGCGCTGTTAACAACGACGATGCCCATGATTGATAAGACTCTCGAAGCCATACGCGGCGCGGGTCTGAAAACCAAGATAATGATCGGCGGCGCGCCGGTAACGCAGGAATACGCCAATAAAGTCGGCGCGGATGGATATGCTCCTGACGCCGCCAGCGCCGTGGATGTGGCCAAAACCCTGCTCAAAGTGGCTTAAGCATCTAAATCATATTTCCAGTGCTATCTATGGCGCGGGATTAAAACTCCCGCGCCTTTTTCGTTTTCAAGAGGACGGGTATTGAACTGTGAGACGGGGATAAGTCTTTGTGCAGACGTATATTAACTCCGCTTTCGGCATGGTCTTGTAAGAAAATCGTTTTGTTGTTAAAATATGTTTTTCTATAGCATGAAAGATATACGTTAAAAACCTCGAAAGGATTGACATGGCGGCAAAATATGATTTGGTGGTGATTGGTTCCGGACCGGGGGGATATGTAGCAGCGCTGCGTATGGCGGCGGAGGGCAAACGTGTGGCGGTAGTGGAAAACCGCGACCTGGGCGGTGTATGCCTCAATCGCGGATGCATCCCCACCAAAACGCTGCTGCACAGTTCAGAAATCGCCGCCCATATCCAGCACGCCGGCAGCCACGGCCTTAACGTAACGGGGTGGTCGCTGGACATGCCGACGCTGATGAAACGCAAACAAAAAGTCGTCAAAAAACTCAGCGGCGGCGTGGGGATGCTGCTCAAAGGCCGCAAGGTGGATATTTTTAACGGTACGGGCCAACTGGCCGGTAAAAATACCGTAGCCGTCAAATTGAATAAAGGCGGCGAAGAAACGCTTGAGGCCGATGCGATTATTATAGCCACTGGTTCCGAGCCGTTTGTGCATTCTATTTTCCCCAATGACCGCACGCGCGTCATGACCAGTGATGAAATACTCGATATTACCGCGCTGCCGGAATCGCTGCTGATTGTCGGGGGCGGTTATATCGGCTGCGAATTCGCCACGATCTTCAGCGAACTGGGGACAAAGGTTATCGTCGTGGAAATGCTGGATCGCTTGCTGCCGATTTGCGATCCGGAAATATCCAAAACACTCGCCAAAGTGATGCAAAAGAACGGCGTGGAGCTGCATCTGGCCGCAAAAGTGGAAAAAATGGCCCTTCAGGGCGATAAGGTGGCCACGACTCTTGCGGGCGGCGAACAAATAACCACATCGCTGGCGCTGATATCGACGGGACGAGCGCCGCTGAGTAAAAATCTGGGCCTGGAACAAGCCGGCGTGAAAACGGAAAAAGGATACATTGTTGTTGATGAGCAGTGCCGCACCAGCGTAAATAACATTTTCGCCATCGGCGATATCACCGGAAAAGTGCAGCTTGCCCATGTCGCATCGCGGCAGGCGGAGGTGGCCGTCAATACCATTCTTGGCCGCGATGATCGGGAAGATTACACCATCGTTCCCTCCGCGGTTTATACGCACCCGGAAATCGGTTACGTGGGCCTGACCGAAGAACAGGCCGGACAGAAAGGCCTGAGCGTCCGCACCGCAAAGTTTGACATGATGGCCAGCGGCATGGCTACGGCCTATGACGAGACCACCGGCTTCGTCAAGCTCATTGCCAATGAAGACGACGTCATCCTTGGCGCTCATCTGATATGCCCCCATGCGGCCGATATTGTGCAGGAAATTGCCGTGATGATGAAGTCCGAATGCACGCTGCATGAAATTGCCGCCACAATTCACGGCCATCCCACGTTCTGCGAAGCGGTGAAGGAAACCGCCGAAATTCTCCTGGGCCGACCCTTGCATGGGCATTAATATTTTCCGTTAAAATAGGAAATATAGGTGATTTGGCAGTAAAAAATGATAAATTTTAACATTATGCGATAATTATTTACATTTTTACTTATATTTTGCATTACTTCCGTTATAATTCAATATGTTAGAGTTCCGTTTCAGGAAGAGAAAATATTCAGGAACGTAACGTATTGAAAATGCCAAACATTGTTATGGAAGGCGGCAGTAATGCGTCAATATATCCATTTCGTCCTGATCGCCTGCCTTGGGTGGGTATCGGCGGCACATGCGGACCTGATTTCGCACTGGGCGCTGGATGAAACGTCAGGCACAGTGGCCGGCAATGAAATTAGCGGAGCGCCCATCGGTTACGTGGGAGGCGGTCTGGTATGGGCGGCGGGGCCGGTTGAGGGGGCAGCGGAATTTAATGGATCGAATGCCCGCATTTATATCCCCACTTCTCTTGGTTCCAGCAGCAACTGGACCTGGGTCATGTGGCTGCGGTATGATTCTGTCGCGACAAACTATGATTCCATCCTTTCGACAAACGCCTGGGCTTTGGGGACGGGCATGCATGGCGTTTTAAGAAGTAACGGGGCCTTCGCGGTGGGGCTTAATACCGGCGGGGCTGACGATCAAACACAATCACAGGGAACGCTAATTCCGGGGGTGTGGACCCATATTGCCTGGACGTATGACGCCGTTGCGGCGGAAGCGCGTTTTTATATCAATGGCGCGCTGGACGTGGTGCGGTCGGTCGATAACCCGATCGCCATGACATTGGGGCCGTGTACATTGGGGGCGTGGAATGCCTTCGGTGGGGACAGCTATCAACGGTGGCTGGACGGCGGACTGGACGATGTGCGGATTTATAATGAAACGCTTTCGGCCGGTGATATTCAGGCGTTGTACCTGGGGCCGACGCGGGCGACGCATCCCGATCCGTTTGATGGCCACCCCGGCGTTGACGCGGCGGCGGCCCTAAGCTGGCAGGCGCCCGAGGCGTTTGGCGCGGAGGCGAGATACAACGTTTATTTTGGAGATGCTCCCGGGAGTTTGGCGCTGGAGAGTCCGGCTCAGACGGGGACCAGTTTTGTCCCCTCGTTGGTGTCGGGCACGACGTATTGGTGGCGGATTGATGTGATTGGGCCGGATGACACCGTTTATACGGGTGCGTTGTGGACCTTTACGACGTTGATTGTTCCGGAAGGGTGCTACGATTATCCGGTGGCGGATATTGATGGCGATTGTGATGTTGATATGGACGATTTGCAGGAGATGGCGGCCGGTTGGATGGATTGCGGCAAGGTGGCGGCGTGTGTAAGCGATGACGACATCGCGGGGTATCTGTTGGCGCATTGGACCTTTGATAACACGCTGGCGAATGAGACGGGTTCAGCGCTGGATGGGATCGGAGTTCCGGCAAGTCCGGTTTATGCAGCGGGGATGGATGGACAGGCCGTTGATTTGCAAGGCGTCAATGCCGTGGAAATTCCGGAGATCGCCACGGGGGATGCGTTTACGGTGGCGTTCTGGGTGAACTTCAATAGCTTTGATGCGTCCGGCGCGGCGATGGGGATTATCAGCACGACGGTTTCAGTAAGCGAACCGTTGTATGGCAGCGCGCCGAATGGCGCGTTGGCGTATCCGGCGGTGGGGTTGAGCGTATCGCCGCTGGGCGCTGGGGCAACTTATACGACGGGCGAGTGGTATCATTACGCCGGTGTGTATGACCGCGCGAACGGCACGTTGGATATTTATATCGATGGCCGGTGGGTGAGTACGTATGAGGCTCCCGACGAGTATCCGCTGACACTGGGGCCGTGGATGTTGGGTGCGTGGAATAATGACGGCGCGGTGGAAAGTTTTCTGGACGGAAAAATAGACGATTTACGCGTGTATGGGCATTCATTGTCGGCGGTGCAGACGGCGACGCTTTATGCGGCGCTGCGGCCGGGCGATATGATTTGCGCCGCGCCGCCGGCGGCGGATATCAACGGCGATTGCGTAGTGGATTTCAATGACTTTTCGATGTTTACCAGCGATTGGCTGGATTGTCGTATTGTGCCTGATTGCATGGCTTTACCTTGACAGGAGACATTAAGGTGCGAATGAAAAATTGGCTTGTGACGGTCATAGCGTTTTTGCCACTTACCGCAGTTGCTGTTATGGCGGGCGATTTTTACGCCTATTACACCAGGGTGGATTCCGGTGAGCCGTTCGAGCAGTATTCGCGCACGGGGGAGTATGCCGATATCGTGGTTGCTTTCGAGGGGATGGCCGGCAAGCTGGTGTTCTGGCGGGGGACAAGTTATCTGCCGTATTGGGAGACACCGGCGGGCAAGTGGTATCTTGAAGAAATCGTGGAGCGGTCGGGTGACGGCGACGCCAGAATGCCTGACCGGGTCAATGCGTTTTCGCGGGTGCAGATTATCGAGATGACGGCCGAGAGAGCGTTGATTCTCTGGCGGTATCTGCCGGTTTTTGGAGGAGCCAATCCCCATACGGGTTTGGCACGGGAGAAATTTGTTGAGGAATATTTCGAAGTATCCGCCGACGGCTCCGTGCGGCGGGTTGTGCATCATGGCGGCTACAGCGCCGACGATTGGCGGACGCCCAACGGCGGAGTGATTCAGGAGCTTAAACTAACGGCCGGGGGGATGGAGGTTGTCGCAAAGAAATGCATTGCGCGTACGGAAACATTTGAGAAAGTGACGAGCGCGCCGATAAATAAGTTATCCGGTTCGGCCAAACCGTTATATGGCTGGTCATTCGATGAAGGCGCCGGTTGGCAAACACGAGAAACGCAAAGCGGCGCATCATGCACGATCGCCGGGCGCAAACCTTTCTGGCGGAAAGGCGTATCGGGAACGGCATTGCAGATTGACGGATATACGACGGCGGTAACATTGGCGAATGAACACGCGGCAACGCTTGCCAAAGGCCTGACGCTGGAAGGCTGGGTGGCTTTGGGGGCGACCCCGTGGAATTGGGCTCCGATTATTCAGCAAAGCGACGATGATGGATTCTTTTTAGGCGTCAGCGGCGACGGCAACCCGGCTTTGCGGGTTAACGTCAATGGTGAGCTTATTGAACTCGTGGGCGAGACCCCCTTGCCGCTGCGGCGCTGGATGCACGTGGCCGGAACGTACGACGCGGCGGCCGGGACGATGAAGCTTTACGTCAACGGCGTCCTGGCGGGAGAGAGAGAGATGCCTCCTGGTGCGGTTCAAATGCCCGATGAGCCGATGCGCATCGGCAAGGGCGGCGAGCGCGTCACCGCCTATCCGGTATTCAGGTGGCGATTCAAAACGGAGTACGCTCTGGACGGCTTGCTCGATGAAGTGCGTATCTATGATGCGCCTTTGTCGGCGGCGGACGTTAAGGCCGCTTATGAAGATTTTAAACCCGGCAGTGATGCGGCCGAATTTGCCGCGCGGGCGTTTCCCGATCTGACGGCCATCGGTGAGTTTGGCGCCCATCAGAAGCGTTTGAGTTATTACGACGCCTGGGATAATCTGTTTAATTTTGGCCCCTTCGCCAGTGTGGTGGTGGGTTTTGATGATTCGCCGGCGACGTTCGTCTTCTGGCACGGGATGAATTTCGTGCCGCATCTCGTCGGCGAAAAGGGCGAATGGTTCGATAGCGAGTGGAATGAAACGTGGAATTCATCCGGCGGGGTGGGTTGCCAGGAGCCGCTGTGCGACAAGGAGTCGTTCTTCAGCCACGTGCGCGTATTGGAAAACACCCCCGCGCGGGTGGTGGTGCACTGGCGTTTCGCCTGCGCCGATTCGAAGCAGGTCGTCGCCAACTACGTGCCGGACACCGGCTGGGGCGATTATTCGGACTGGTATTGGGTGATTTATCCCGACGGCGTCGCGGCCAAAAAGATGCAGCTATATACCAGCGGCGAGCGCAATCATGAATTCAATGAAGGCGTTTTCTGTCTGCCGCCCGGCGTGGAGATTTCGGACATTCTCAATGAAAAGGACGTCGTGACGATATCTGATTTAAAAGACGTGCGCCGTTACGACTGGACTAAATTCCCCGCTGAGGGCGTGGACGCCGCCGGCCAGAAGGTTCAGGTGCTCAATTATGTCGGGGCGTACGATTTGGTGTTCATCGGCGATTTCACCGGCGGCTCGATGAACAACCGCTCGGGCGCGAGCCTGACGCGGTTTAAAGGCTGGAACCATTACCCGATTTGCCAGATCACCTCCGACGGCAACACCGCCAAGACCAACGACCGCGCCCGGCACATCTCCCTGTCGCGGTTGCTGATGGATGATTACGACGCCCAATATGGCGACCGACCCTATCAGATGAAAGTGATGCTCGAAGGCATCAACAATAAAGATATCGAAGAACTCAATGTGCTGGCCCGTTCCTGGCTGCAATCGCCGGAGGCGAAAGCGGTGAAGGATTGCGCCTGCAGCGGTTACGACAAGCTGCAGCGTGCCTTTGTTCTGACGGCCACGGGAGCGGCGCCGGAAATAACCCTTAGCGCCGGTAAGGACAATCCTTTGTATAACCCGGCATTTGTAATCGGTCACTGGGATTCGGATAAAATCAGTGTGATCACCGTCAACGGCCAACCGCCTGCTAAAAATGTCTGTCGCCAGGGCATTGTCCGCGACACGCAGGGCCGGCGTCAACTCATCATCTGGCTGGAAGGAACCTGGGCGGAGACAACATCAATTAAAATCTCAGGCGCCAAACCGTCATAAAAACAAAAAAAGTTTCTACCCCATATACGTTATTCTAATGTAGGAGATAAACAATGCAGGCCAGGCTAATATGTTGTGCAGTGGCGTTGGGGTGTTTGTTTGGGTTCGGTCCGTCGGCCCAGGCCGATGATTTTTACGCCTATTACACCAAGGTTATTTCCGGAGAAACGTTCGAGTTGTATTCCCGCACGGGCGAATACGCCGATATCGTCGTCGCCTTCGACGCTATGAACGGCAAGCTGGTGTTTTGGCGCGGCTCCAGTTACCTGCCCTATTGGGAAACGCCGCAGGGCAAATGGTATTTTGAGGAGATTATCGCTCGTTCCGGCGACGGCCCCGCCGCCATGCCCGACCGGGTGAATACCTACTCGCATGTCCGCATCGTGGAAAACGAAGCGGACCGCGTG
>CAZOCV010000095.1:8560-13115 GCA_964578395.1 uncultured Pirellulales bacterium | reverse complement strand
AGTTCTGGTGGAGGGCCTGGGCGAGCAGTTCCTTGCCCACGCCGCTTTCGCCGCGTAAGAGGACGGTGATATCGCTGGCGGCCGCCCGTCTGAGCGTGTCGAGGATGCGGAGCATGGCCGGGGATTCGCCGATGATGCCGTCAAAGCCGAACTTCTCATCGAGCCGCTGCTGCAACTGGCGGTTCTCGGTGGTGAGCCGGACCTTCTGGGTGGCGCGGGCGACGGTCGTCCGCAGCAGGTCGAGGTCGATGGGCTTTTCGATGTAGTCGTAGGCCCCATCGCGGAGGGCCTGCTTGCAGGTCTCGATGGAGCTGTGGGCGGTAATCATGACCACTTCGCAGAGGCGCTGTTCGGCCTTGACGGCGTCGAGGACGCCCAGGCCGTCGATGTCGCCGCCGAGTTTGAGGTCGGTAATCACCAGGTCGAACCATCCGCGGCGAAACTTTTCCAGGCCGGTGCGGCCGTCGTGAGCGATGGAGACCTCGTAGTCGCGCTCCAGGGCCTCGGCCATGACTTCCGCGTGGGGGAGTTCATCTTCGACAATAAGGATGTGGGGCTTATCGTTCATGCCGTTGACCCGGTCTCCTTGAGTTCGGGCAAGAGGAGGGCAAAGCACGAGCCTTTGCCCGGTTCGCTGTAAAGTTCGATGTCGCCGCCGTGCTCGCGGACGATGCGGCGGCAGATGGCCAGGCCCAGCCCCGTGCCTTCGGAGCGGGTGCTGAAATACGCTTCAAAGATCTTTTCCTGCAGTTCCGCTGCGATGCCCGGCCCGGTGTCGATGACGTCGATTTCAATACGGCCGGGGCGGTTTTTGGTGGTGACCATCAACTCGCCGCCAGGCTCCATGACGCCCACGGCGTTAATCATCAGGTTCAGCACGGCCTGTTTCAGGAGGCCGACATCCACCGCCGCCAGCGCCGGCTGCGCGGTGAGGTTGCGTCGAATCGTCATGCCCGCGTGCTGCGCCTGCGGCTCGTAAAAGTCCAGCAGTTCATCCACCAGCAGGTTGATATCCTGCGGTGTGCGGTGCAGTTCTATCTTGCCGGCGTAACGCAGGAAGTTGCTGAGCGTATCGGCCAGGCGTTCCGTCTCCCGCGTTACGGTGGTAATCTTGTTTTGCTGCCGCTGGTAGCGCCGGTGTAATTCGGTTTGTTCGGCGGGGGTCGTCCGCTGCAGGCCGCGGATATCTTCGCCCAGCAGCTGCAGGTTCAGCTTGATGGTGCTGAGCGGATTGCGCAGCTCGTGCATCAGGTGGCCGGTCAATACGCCCAGTTCCGCCAGTTGTTCGGCTTGTGTTTGTTCTTTGGACACGCGCCGAGGCTCCTCATTAACGGTGACGCGGGCATCCTGCCCGCGATGGGTCCGGGATGAAAATCTTCCGTAACGGACAATGCTGCGGGCAAGATGCCCGCGGCACGCGGTATCATTTGGACGAGTCGCTGCCGGAAGACTGTTTTTCCCTGGCGGCGTCGGTTTGTTTGTGCGAAAGCTTGATGCGTCCCTGTTCGTCCACCGCGATCACCTTCACCGGCAGTTCATCGCCGACCTTGCACACATCGCCCACACTGGCGACGTAGCGGTTGGCCAGTTCGCTGATGTGGCAGAGGCCTTCCTGGCCCGGCGCTATTTCGATGAACGCGCCGAAGTCTTTCACGGCGACCACCCGCCCGGTATAAACCTTGCCGACCTTGACCGGCTCGACCATCAGTTCGATGATTTCCTTGGCCCGCAGATGATTGTCGCCGCCCAGACAGGAAATAAACACCGTGCCGTCGTCTTCGATTTCGATGACCGTGCCGGTCTTTTCCTGGATGGCTTTAATATCTCTGCCGCCCGGGCCGATGACCTTGCCGATCATATCGACCGGAATCTTGATGGTGACGAGTTTCGGAGCGTAAACGGAGATATTCGGCCGCGGTTCGGAAATCACGCTCAGCATGGTTTGCAGAATTTTAATGCGTGCGTCCCGCGCCCGGGTGAACGATTCACGAATTATGGAAAATTCCAGGCCGCGTTTTTTCAGGTCCAGTTGAATGCCGGTTATGCCTTTCTGCGTGCCGCAGACCTTGAAATCCATATCGCCGAAATGGTCTTCCTCGCCGAGGATATCGGTCAGCAGCACGTAGCGGCTGCCTTCGGAGACCATGCCGATGCTGATACCGGCCACCGGGCGGACAATCGGCACGCCCGCATCCATCAGCGCCAGCGTGCCGCCGCAGGTGCTGGCCATGGAACTGGAGCCGTTGGATTCGAGAATGTCGCTGACCAGACGGATCGTGTAAGGAAATGTTTCCGTGTCCGGCAGGACCGGCGCCAGGCTTTTTTCCGCCAGGGCGCCATGGCCGATTTCGCGGCGGCCGGGGCCCATAATCCGGCCGCACTCACCTACGCAGAACGGCGGGAAATTATAATGCAGCATGAATTTCTGGCTGTACTCATCCTTGAGGCCGTCGATAATCTGCTCATCGCGCGTCGTGCCCAGCGTCGCCGTCACCAGCGCCTGTGTTTCACCGCGGGTAAAAATCGACGAGCCGTGCGTTCGCGGCAGCACGTTCACTTCGCCGCTGATAGACCGCAGTTCGTCATACGGCCGACCGCCGGCGCGGCGGCCTTCGAGAATTTCCTGCCGCATGACTTTTTCCTGAAAATCCTCAAACGCCATCCGCAGCAGTTCCGGCGTATAAGGCGGATTCTCCATGCCTTCGGGGCACACCTCGGTGCAGAAGCCTTCAAAAAGAGCCTTGATGGCGCTTTCACGTTCCTGTTTTTTGCTAATCCGCCGGGCTTCGATATAATTGGCGGCGAACTTCTGTTCCATCATGCCCACCAGTTTGCTGGTATCGGGAACCTCGAAGGGGTATTTTTCCTTGCCGCTTTCCTTCGTCAATTCGGCGATCATATCGCAGATTTCCACGATGGTCTTATGGCCGAATTCAATCGCGTCGGCGACCACGTCTTCGGGCAGCTCTTTGGCCTGCACCTCAATCATGTTCACCGCTTCTTTGTGTCCCGACAGCACCAGTTCCAGTGTGGACACTTTCATTTCATCGTGGGTGGGGTTGATGACAAACTGGTCGTTCACCCGGCCGATGCGCACGGCACTGATGGGGCCGTCGAAAGGGATATCACTCAAACATACCGCCGCTGACGCTCCGATCATCGCCAGGATGTCCGGATCGTTCTGCTGGTCGGCGCTGAGCACCATGGTCATAATCTGCACTTCGTTGCGAAACCCCTTGGGAAACAGCGGCCGCAGCGGACGGTCAATCATCCGCATGGTGAGAATTTCCTTGGTTGTCGGCCGGCCTTCGCGTTTGATGAATCCGCCGGGGAACTTGCCCGCCGCCGACGTTTTTTCCCGATAATCCACCTGTAAGGGGAAAAAGTCGATCCCCTCACGCGGCTGCGCCGACACCGCCGCCGCCAGCACCACCGTATCCCCATAGCGCACGGTTACGGCGCCGGAAGCCTGTTTGGCCAGTTTACCTGTTTCAATCGATAACAATCTGCCGGCAATCTGTCGTTCTACTTTCCTGATCATTGACATTCCATCTACCTGCTTTCTTTCCATCTTTTTTCGTTTTTCTTACGTTTATACTTCTATGGCATTATTTGTTTCTGTTCACCATGACGTTACCTGCCTGGCAGACTCTCACCCCTGGAGGCGCAATCGCTTTATATGCTCCTTGTCGTCGAAATAAACCTGAAGCCGTCCATGTTCTGATTCGCCGTCCGGGCGATGATTACTTGCGGAGACCCAGGCGGTTGATGATCGCGGCGTATCGTTCACGATCTTTGCTGCGAAGGTATTTCAGCAGGCCGGACCGCTGGCCTACCATCTTCAGCAATCCCCGGCGGGAGGCATGATCTTTGGAATGAACCTTGAGGTGTTCGGTCAGGTCCTGAATGCGAAATGAAAGTAACGCAATCTGGACTTCAGGAGACCCGGTGTCTCCCTCGTGGGTTTTGAATTCGCTGATGATTCTTTCCTTGTCACTGGTGGTAATCATTTTGGCGTCCTTCCCCGGCCGGTCCGAACAACGGCGCCGACCAGTCTGGAAGTAAAAATTTTGCCCTCATCCTGTCTCGGCGACCGCGCCGGGATAGAGCTAGTCGGAACACTATAGCCCAAAGGCTTGGGTGTATTCAAGAAAAAGTTTTCATAATGGTTGGGTTTATAGATATAACTCTTTATTATATATGCAGTTAAGCTTTATAAAAATTCTGCCGTTTTGACAGGGTGACTGTTTGTCGCCCATTCAGAGCAGATATAAAAAAAGCCTCCCGCCGATTGCCGGCAAGAGGCAGGAGAACAGAAGTATATCCTTAAGGCGTTGTCAAATCTACGGTTGTGAACTCAAACTGCTGGTCTGAGGCCGTATTGTAACTATCCAGGTAGGGCGAATAGGTTTGCACCGTTACTTTTGACAGTTCCTGAGCGGGGTATATCTTCACAATACGCAGATATCCATTACCGCCATTCGTTAAAAACTGGTAATTGGCCAGCATCTGATACACCGGATTGCCGTAATCGCCGGTGCTGACCAGGGTGCCC
>CAZOCV010000095.1:2360-8460 GCA_964578395.1 uncultured Pirellulales bacterium | reverse complement strand
GCCGAAACGATGGTGTTGGCCCAGTTCAGCACGGCCGTTCGCGGCCCGAATTCCAGCGAAATTACCAGCCAGTCGATACCGCCGGCGGTGAAGTAATGATAGCTGTTTTCCATGTGTCCGGCCTCATAGACTCCGCCGAATTGCGGCAGACTGTTGAACCGGCTGACCGGGAAGTAAGTGTTGAAATAGGTTGTATTGCGGACATCCGAAGTGCCGCCGGTGCCGGTATCATGGTTGCCCATAGTCAGCACATAAGGCACCTCGCCGTCAAGAATACTTATGGAGCTTTCCGCATTGATCCATTGTGCTATGGTATTGTTATTGGTGATATCGCCTTCGTGCAATACAAACGCAATGTTGTGCGTCGTTTTATTATCTACTATCCATTGCGTTTGTGCGTCAAAGATGGCCGGGTAGCTGGCGGAGTAATGTTGTGTATCGGGCAGCAAAACAATGGAGAATTCCTGGCCCGACAGCACCCACAGATGGACGGTTGCCTGGTCGGTAGTTCCGTTGGCCGCGGCTTCATAAACGAAGCTGTCCGGTCCATAATAATCCGTGTCGGGAGTATAGATGAACGTGCCGTCGGCGTTGAGCTCAAGCTCGCCGTGTGTCGGCGAAGTAATCACGCCGGCCGTTAACGTTCCTGTCGCTGTCGTATCATTATCAAGAATGCTTTCCGGCGCAATGTTCAGCGGCGTATTCAAAGTAACTTCGTAGAAGTCATCATTGGCGGCGACATAATTCGTCACGATGCGCGTCACCTGTACCCAAAAGTCATTAAAGTATCCGCCAGGATTACCCCAGCAATATAAAGCGGCGGTGCCGCAGGGGATGTCACTATCAACAATGGGACCACCAAAGACGTTGGTTCCATTATAAAATACATTTATTTGGTCGCCCTGAACGTCAACTTTAACGGTTGCCCATGTACTTAGCGTGTAGCCTGCGACATCAACGTACCCGATGGTGCTTTCCACGCCGTTGACCACTTTGAAAAGTTTGCGAAACGTTCGTTCCAGATCCATATCGAACTTGTAGTAGTTATTGGCGTCCAGATAGCGGAACATTACGCCAATGCCGTCGTTATCACTGGAACTGAACATGGTGCTAAACTGGTAATCGGCCCAGAATTTTGCCGCCGGATCCTTCCAATACAAATAGGTGCCCTTGCGGCCTGATTCCGCCGGAACATCCGGGCCGTAGATATTGGATGTCTGACGCAGGGTGCCGCTGGTAACAGACCAACTCGACGGTGCGGAAATGCTGCCTTCATCGACCACGGTCCAGCTAGCCATACTGGCGGTGGTGGCAAAGGCGTCCTGCACCATGAAGTCCAGCCACGCCGAGGAAAGCTGGGCCAAATCCTCGTTATTGACTACCTCGTTGCCGGTCAGGTCCGCCGACAAACCCGTACCAGTGCTTAGCCATTGTTCGGCCATAATGGCGAAATCATTCAGGTCAACACGATTGTCACTGCTGATATCCCCCGGCAGGGCGGGGATGGCCGCTGTGGCGCTTCCAATATATAAAATACCTGATATGACTAAGATAAATGGGCAATATAACCTTCTTAGCGACATTTTGTTTCTCACTCCTTTTACAAGGACTCTTTTTCCGATGTAGCGTGAAAAACCACGCTATTAAACATATCGGAAATCCATCGGTATATAATAACACCGATAGTGAAATGTCGCAAAGGACGGCATATTCAACTTGAAATTCAACAGCTTTTTTGGAATGGGCTCTGATGTTATGTGTTTTTTAAGACATAACTTGTTGAATATTCAGGAATTATTGATTTTTGACACAAGCGGCGGTTTAAGCCGGCTGGCCAAAGTGGACATCGCCAGGCAGGCGATGCCGGCGGGGAACAACGCGAAGTTGCCGCCGAAGTTAAAGCCGATAACCGCAGCGCCGATATACAGGCCCCATTCATAGCGGCCGATGAAGTATAATATTATCAACGTAATAATGTTTTCGACAGAGTACTAAAGGCTATGAAAAAACCCCAGATAGCGCATCTGGGGTTTCAGTTAAAGCGAACGAAAGGTTGTCTTTTTTACTTCTTGATTATTCCTAAGGGGAGGATGGTTTTGCCATACACTTCGTTGAGCACCTGGGCAAACCCTGCGTACATCGCAGAGAGGCCGCAGAAAATTCCTTCATAACCGGTGAAGGTCTTGAGGGCCGCGTTTCCTGTGGCATCGCCGGCAGCCAACAGAAAGAACAGGACGGTTAACGTGAAAAACACGACCTGCAAAGCCTTATTCAGTCGCAGGGTTCCAATGAATAAGAATCCGGTAAAAACTCCCCATATAACGAGGTAGGCAATCATGCTGTGCGTCGATGCTTTGACGCCCAACCCTTTATCAGGCATTAAAATCAGGGCGACCAGGGACCACCAGAACAGGCCATAGGAGGTGAATGCCACGGTGCCGAAGGTGTTATTCTTTTTCCATTCCATGATTCCGGCAATTATTTGCGCCAGGCCGCCATAACATAATCCCATGGCCAGAATCATCGTGCTCAGTTCGAAGAAGCCGGCGTTGTGCAGGTTTAAAAGCACGGTCGTCATTCCAAATCCCAGCAAACCTAGCGGCGCGGGATTACCTGTGGTGTCTTTGATTTTCATGATCGAATCTCCGCCGACGCTTTTGCTCACGTTCAAGTCACCCATACAGATCTCCTTTCATACTTGATGTGTGATCTTTCGATATTTGCCGTTTGTAACTTTTTGGAAGATAAACCGTTATTAAACCGAGATTTGCCAGACGCCGGTAAATGCGCCCCAGGCGTAAAGCGCCCCCAGGCTCAACGGGATGAGAATTACCCCCACGACCACCAGCCAACGATTGATTACTTTGGTTTCGGTTTGCTCGCTCACGGAAGTCTCCTGTTATGACATGAACTAGTCCGGTGCGTTTCCAAGCAGCGATGAACTACGCCGCACGCACACTGGATATAACTTCGTAATTGCAAACAAATGCTAATATATGATGTTTTGTCTTATTTAAGCGGCCTTATGGCTCCATTTACTATGAATTGACCAAAATTGTGATAAAATAAACATTACATGAGGGGAATATTAGCAGGCCGGAATTAACTCTGCAATATAAAATCGTTGTAAATTGTGAAATTTTCGACAATTTTTTAAGGGGGATAAATACGACGGCGCAACTTAGGCGAAAG
Organism: uncultured Pirellulales bacterium; assembly: GCA_964578395.1. Taxonomy (GTDB): domain Bacteria; phylum Planctomycetota; class Phycisphaerae; order Sedimentisphaerales; family SM23-30; genus JAFGBA01. The sequence continues at coordinate 5,268 of CAZOCV010000095.1, read as the reverse complement.
AATCTTGGATGGCGAAGCCATGAGGAATGGTCGTTACCGGCAGGTTCTGTTTTGCGCGATTTATTAATGTACTAGTTGCTGTTGCCCAAAGCCCGTTTGGAGTTCAAGCTTCAGCTTGGCCTTATCGAAAACGACGTTTGGGAGCTAAAAATCGGATAGTCTGAAGGCTGAACTTCCAACTCCTATCCTTCCGCAACAGGGACGAACTAATATATGTTGCGGAAAAGAATTTTTGTCATTCCCGCGCAGGCTTGTCCCCGCGTAGGCGCAAAGCCTGTCCTCGACCCGATCGGGGACGGGAATCCAGTATTTCCGTCTGGATACCCGCTTTCGCGGGTATGACAGAGTCGCGCCAAGGCTTTCCGCAACAGGAACGAACAAACGGCCCTTATTCAGGGATGGTAGAGTTACGTGGGCAGGTCGCAGACGAACACCTGGCGGACGAAATCCTGGCGGCGGAATTCTTCGATGGCTTCGGGGCTGGGCAGTTCATCCAGATCAATCGCCAGCACCGCGCGATTTTCCGTCTTCACCCGGCCGACGCCCATGGTGCCGATGTTAAGCCCGTGGCGGCCGCAAATGCCGCCGACGGCGCCGATGACGCCGGGCTTATCGTCGTTGAAAATCATTAAAATGGGTCCTTCCGGCGAAACTTCCAGTTTGAAATCATCAATGCCGATAATTCGCAATATTCCCTTGCCGATGACCGTGCCGATGACGGTTCGCTGCAATTGGTCGGTCGTTACCTTAATCGCCAGCGTGACGGCGTAATCGCGGGCGTCGGGATTGCGGGTTTCATCAATGCTGATGCCGCGTTCTTTGGCCAGCACGGGAGCGTTGACGATATTGAGCGGCTGCTCGAAGTGTTTCTGCAGCAGGCCGATGGCAAAATGCGTGCGAATCGCGGCGGTGTCATGTTCGGCGATTTCGCCGCGGTAAATCGTCTGGACGCTTTTAATTTTACCGGGCGTAATCGAACCGGCCACAATACCCAGCCGCCGGGCCAGTTCGCAATATTGGCGCACGATCGTGGGCAGGGCCTTATCCAGGCCGGGTACGTTCACGGCATTGCGCACGGCGGTGCCGCGCAGGGCATCGACCAGTTCCTTGGCGGCGTCCAAAGCGACTTCAATCTGAGCTTCATCCGTACTGGCGCCCAAGTGAGGCGTAACGAGGCAATTGTCCAGTCCCTCGAAAAACCGGTTTTCCGGCGGTTCTTTACTGAATACATCGACGGCCGCGCCGGCGATGCGTTTTTCCCGCAGCGCCTGGGCCAGGTCATTTTCGTTGATGACCGCGCCTCGGGCGACGTTAATTATTCGGGCCGTAGGTTTCATCAAACGAAGCAGGTCGGCGTTAATCATGCCGCGGGTTTCATCCGTCACCGGGACATGTAACGTGAGAAAATCGCACTGTTTGACCAGTTCTTTAAGATCATCGACCAGGTGCACGCCCATTTCCGCGGCGCCGGCCGGAGCCGCCAGGGGATCATAACCCAGAACTTTCATTTTCAGACCCAGTGCCCGCCGCGCCACCGCCATGCCGATGCGGCCCATACCGACAACCCCCAGAGTTTTACCTAATAATTGCGTGCCCTGATATTTTTTTCGATCCCACGCTCCGCTTTTGAGGCTATTGCAGCCTCCGACCACGTATCGTGACAGGGCCATCATCAGCGCGATGGTGTGTTCCGCGGCCGAAATGGTGTTGCCGTCGGGCGTGTTCATCACCATGACGCCTTTGGCGGTGGCGGCCGGAACATCGACGTTATCGACGCCTACGCCGGCGCGGGCGATGCCGCGCAGCCGGCCGGTGTTCGCCAGCACTTTGGCCGTAACCTGGGTGCCGCTGCGGATAATCAAGCCATCGTATTCCCCTATGATGGCCGCAAGTTCATCCTCGCTTATACCCGTTTTGACGGTGACTTGCACATCGTCCATTTCGGCCAGTAAATCCAGACCTTCCTGAGCCAGTTTGTCGGTTACCAGAATTTTCAGCATCGTTTTTTACCTCTAATCCGAAAGGATTTTCCGCTATGTTGACGTACAGATACGAAATATCATAATTGTGCTCTTCAAGTATATCGTCCAGTTTTTTCTCGAAAATAAGGAATTTGTTATGCAAGCTCGATTGGAGCTGGTTTGTGGTGACATTACCCGGCAGGATACTGAGGCTATCGTAAATGCCGCCAATAGCTCCCTGATGGGCGGCGGGGGGGTGGATGGGGCGATTCACCGTGCCGGCGGGCCGAATATCTTGGCCGAATGTAAGGCCATAGTTGCCCGCCAGGGGTCGTGCCAGCCGGGTCAGGCGGTAATTACCACCAGCGGAAATCTTTTGGTCCGTTATGTTATCCATACCGTTGGTCCGATATGGCAGGGGGGCAGCCATGGAGAAGATGCCATTTTGGCCGACGCCTACCGAAATTCGCTGCAACTGGCTATTGATAAAGGGATTAAGACTATCGCCTTTCCGTCCATTAGCACCGGGGCCTATCGGTTCCCTGTTGATCGTGCCGCTGGCATTGCTTTGGAAACCATCCAAAAGGCCTTACATCAACACCCTTTAACCCTGATTCGCATGGTTCTATATAAAGAAAGCGATTTGGCCGTATATGAGAAGGCATGGTCCGCTATAAAAAAAACAGTGTAATTTGCAATTTTTATAGCTTTCAGGAAAAACCGCTAAAAATTAGCCATTCACTTTTGGTTTATAACTCCTTTATATACAGATAATTATAAATTTATCGAAAAAACTGACGCGGCGAATCGGCTATTTATGCCGGATTACCCGGCAACACGACTTGACGATGCTTTTTACTGTGCTAATATTCTAATGGCTACGGGTTCCCCCCCCGCTACTGGTTGCCCCCCCCAGCTGGTAGCACCCCGTAGCCTTTTTTGTGCGC
>CAZOCV010000095.1:0-2260 GCA_964578395.1 uncultured Pirellulales bacterium | reverse complement strand
CAGGTGTTGTGGCGGCGGTCGCCGCAGACGGCCAATGAGATCGTCGCGGCATTGGCGGATAAAACCGCCTGGAATCCTCGCACGGTCAAAACGCTGCTGAATCGTTTGGTAAAAAAAGGGGTGGTCGGGTATGAAACGCACGGCCGGGAGTATCATTATTACCCGCGGCTGGGTGAGGCCGAATGCGCGGGGGCACAGACGCAATCGTTCGTGAAGCGGGTGTTCGGCGGTGCGGCCGGAGCGATGGTGGCGGCATTTTTAGATAATGGGCAGTTGTCGGCGGAGGAAATCGCGGAGTTGAAGCAGATACTGGATGAAAAAGCGGGCAAATAACAGGTCAGGGAACCATATTATGTAAGGGGTTATGAAATGGACATGTTTTGGGCGAGTCTTGCGGAAATCTTCGAGTGGGTCTGGCGTACATCACTTTACGCCGCGGCGATTGTGGTCGTGGTAGCAGGGGTGCAGGCGATGGGGCGGAGAAAATTGCCGCCGCGCTGGAGCTACGCCTTGTGGTTGGTGCTGCTAGTACGGCTGGTGCTGCCGGCGGGGTTGCAGAGCGGGTTTAGCGTGTGGAACGTGCTGCCGCACGGAAAGACGGCGTCGGTTACGATTGCGGATGAGGCGGAAGATGTAAAGGCGGGCGCGTCCACGCCAAACATTGCGAAAGATGTTTCGCCTTCGGGTGATTTCGATAGTTCCAGTTTGCCATCAACCAATGGTGCTTTAGTCGTGCAGGGTAGCTCCCCGGCGGCGGAGGCAACACCGCAAGCGGCTGTGTTTAACGGGAAAGATATGTGGCGGTTCGCGCCGGCGGTCTGGCTGGCGGGGGCCGTGCTGCTGGCGGTGAGTATCGCTGTGAGTAATCTGCGATTGTGGCTGTCGGTGCGGAAGGTGCGACTGGTGACGCAGCAGCCGCTATTGGAACTTTTTGAAGATTGCAAGCAGCAGATGCAGGTGCGCACGGTGGTGGGGCTGGTGGCGACGGATAAGGTGAACAGCCCGTCGCTGTTCGGCTTTATTCGACCGCGCGTGCTGCTGCCGACAGAGGTGATTGAGCATACGCGGCCGGAGGAGTTGCGGTATATCTTTCTGCATGAACTGGCTCATCTCAAACGCGGCGACATCTGGATCGGCTGGGTTGTCGCGGCGCTGCAGTCGCTGCATTGGTTCAATCCGCTGATCTGGTGGGCCTTCGCCCGCATGCGCACGGATCGCGAATTGGCCTGTGACGCTTTGGCGCTGTCATATATTCGCGGCGAAGAAAACCGTCGTTATGGCGGCGCGCTGGTGAGTATGCTGGAGCGGTTCAGCCACTCTCAGCCGCTGCCCGCCGTCGCGGGAATTCTGGAAAACAAGGCACAACTTAAAAGGAGATTAACCATGATTACGCAATTCAAACGTCCGACGCGCCGCGCGGGATTCATCGCGGCCATATTGCTGGCGATTTTAGCCGGGGCTTTGCTGACTGACGCTAAAGATAATGGCGCCACGGCGACTAATAACCAAACGGATGTTGCCGCTACCGTGCAACGCGCCGTAACCTCCATCGCTACCATGCAGGAAAGCGATCCGCAAATACCGGATTTATTGGCTTCGGTGAAAGCGCTGGACGCCCAGGCGGCGGCGACGGAACTGGCCGGCTATCTGGACCATGACCGCGCCACCATGCGGCGGGCGGCGATTTTTATTCTCTGGCGGGCCGGATTGGATACTATAGAACCCGCTTTGCCGAAAATGCGTAAACTGCTTGACCATTCGGAAGCGGAAACTCGTGGTATGGCGGCATTAACGCTGGGCGGGGCCAAAGATACGGAAAGTTTCGATAAGCTTTGCAGCCTGACAAAAAATGACGCTTCTGCTTATACCCGTCGCTGTGCCGCCTACGCCTTGGGCTTACTTGGGGACCAACGCGCTGTACCCGTCCTTAAAGAGGCCGTCAATGATACGGATTTCAACGTTCGCAACAATGCAGATGCCGCGTTGGTGATGCTTCAGGAAAAGCCTGTGACTCCAACACCGTCATCACCGGTGACGCCGGACGATGGTGCGCCGAAGATTGTCAGCACCGCACCGGCGGCGTTTGATAACAAAGTTTCGGCCGATGTGAAGGAAATTACGGTTACGTTCGACCGCAAAATGCGAGATGGGAGCTGGTCGTGGACGGGCGGCGGGGACACGTATCCCCAAACGACCGGTCGGCCGAGTTATGATGAAGGCGGCACAACATGCCGGTTGCCGGTGCAGTTGGAGCCGGGCA
>CAZOCV010000094.1:10822-13332 GCA_964578395.1 uncultured Pirellulales bacterium | reverse complement strand
TGCGGCAACGGCGATGACGCCGGGGGGAAGGCCTCCGTTCCCGTGCCCTTCCGCACGGCCGCAGGGCAGGATTATCGGGCGTGATTATTTTTGCCGAAGGGGGCAGGTAGGAAAAGAGGGCATGAATTTTCACAAAAAACCGTGTTCATCTTGTCAATCATGTCAAAAATATATTTTTCACCACGAAGCCACGCCCGGCTCCGTTTATAACTACGCCGCGACGGGAAGGAGCACGAAGGAAAGGTTTTAATTAGGTTTCATCCGTGAAAATCCGTGAAATCCGTGGTTAAAAATAATTTGACAGGATTTACGGGATTTGCATGATTAAATCCTTTTAATCTTGTTCATCATGTCTATTTTTTGCGGTCTATGCGACCCGGCTTCGTTATTAACTACGCCGTGACAAGTCTATGCGGCTCAAGAGAGATTCTTCACTGCGTTCAGAATGACAAAAATCCAGGCAATCCGCGGTTCAAAATGGCTTTATTTTCGCCTGTTTCGTGTGTTTCGTGGTCAAAAATGGCTTTGAAATCGGTGTCATCCGGCTTCGCAAAGGAGCTACGCCGTGACAAGTCCGTGAAATCCGTGGTTAAAAATAATTTGACATGATTTACATGATTTACAGGATTAAATCCGGTCCATCTTGTTCATCATGTCTATTTCTCCGTGCCTTGGCGGCTCCGTGAGAAAATATTCTTAATCGGTGCAATCGGCGTCCGTCTTCGTCCGCTTGAAGCGGACTACGCCGTGACAAGCAATCCGTGGTTTCATGCAGTTATCGGCTGTTCATTGTTTAATATCATGTCTCGTTCTGTGGCAGCGACCAACGGAAGCGGGTTGGCCCCGCAGCGCCCGCGGCGATCCGGTCCAGCCTTTGGCTGGATGCTCACGCCAGTGTGAGCATGGCGCCCGGCGTAGCTCAACCGTCCCGGCCAGGAAGAATGATTTGTCATGAGCGACGCGGCCTTCAGAATCTTGGGCGAGAAGGTATAAACCTTTCAGAGCCTGGAATGCGCCCCATGTTATGACTTGACGGCGAACGGGCTTGGCCTTTTAATGTGTTCAACCGCGATTGTCCGTCCCCGGGGTGTCAGGCCGGAAAGACAGCAATAAAATAAGGTCATTGACAGGTAAATCGTATGTCGGTGCTGGTCCGTAAAAGCGTTATTCGCACGTTGTTTTCCATGGCGCTGCCCATGCTGGCCGGGACGTTCGCCATGAACGCCTACAGCCTTACCGACACCTGGTTCATCTCCCGGATGGGAACCCTGCCGCTGGCGGCGATGGGTTTTGCCTTTCCCGTGGTGATGCTGCTGACGTGTGTGGCACGGGGCATCGGCTCGGGCGTAACCACCCTGGTGTCGCACGCCATCGGCCGCCACGATAAGGCCGGCGCCGGCCGGTTCGTCGCCCACGGCATGTTGCTGATACTGGCGATAACGGTGGTCATGTCCATCGGCGGGTATGTACTCATAACACCGACATTTACTCTGCTGGGAGCTGACGAAAAAACGCTGCCCCTTATCGGCCAGTATATGCGCATCTGGTACCTTGGCACGGTGTCGATGACGCTGCCCATGCTGGGCAACGGCATCCTGGTTTCCGTGGGAGATTCCAAAGCGGCCAGTTGGGTGATGATTATCGGTACGGTGCTCAACGTCATTCTTGACCCGATTATGATGTTCGGGTATTTCGGCTGCCCGGCTCTGGGCATGCGCGGGGCGGCCCTGGCTACGGTCATCTCCCAAAGCGTCTCTTCGTCCTGGATGATTTACCTGCTCAGTAAAAAGCATCGCCTGCTGCGGCGGCGGTACTTTAACCTCCGCGGCTGGGGGGCCTGCCTCCGCCGCATCAGTGATTTCGCCGTGCCCAGCGTTCTGAGTATGATTCTCATGCCCATTTCCAATACGGTCATCATCCGGATTCTCAGCCGGTTCGGCCATGAAGCCGTCGCGGCCATCGGTGCGGCCGGCCGCATCGAGATGTTCGCCTTCATGGTGCCTATGGCCCTGGGCATCTCGCTGACGCCCTTTGTCAGCCAGAATTTCGGCGCTGAGCGGATAGACCGGGTGCATCAGGCCCATAAAGTCGCTACCCGGTTCGCCCTCGGTTACGGAGCGCTGGTGGCGATAGCGTTCTTCCTGAGCGCTGGCTGGATGGCGCGGGCCTTTACCGAGGATCCCCAGGTGTCCCGCACCCTGATTACCTATATCCGCGTTGTCTCTTTCGGCTATGGCATGATGGAAGTGCATCGCTATTGCGGTTTCTTCCTGACGGGACTGCACAAACCCCTCTCGGCTACGCTGCTTAACGCCGTCCGGGTTTTGATGCTGCTGATTCCCCTGTCGTGGCTGGGCGGACGCCAATGGGACATCATCGGCGTCTTCGGCGGCCGGCTGGTCACGGACGTCCTGGCCGGCGGTATCGGCATTTTGTGGGTATGGCGCACGCTTCGGGAAGCCGTCGCAACGGACGAGGCCAAACTCCCCCTGGGCAAACCGCTCGAACAC
>CAZOCV010000094.1:3356-10722 GCA_964578395.1 uncultured Pirellulales bacterium | reverse complement strand
CTATTAAGGGCCTATGGTTCCTCTGTCGCAGCAGAATCATCGTCGCTGTCGGAGGGTTCTTCCTCCGACGTAGAGGTTTTCTTACCGGAACGGCGGGGACGATCATCATCGTCATCATCGCCGGACTTCTGGCCGCGGGTGCGTTCCAGAACGGCTTCGAGTTTTTCCAGAACGGCGGCGACCTGTTTATCCTTGAGTTTGAGAATGTCGCGGAGGGCTTCGCCGATGGCGGGCATATATTTCTGGATATAGGAGCGTTTGAGCGATTCCTCGCGTTCCCGGCGTTTGCCGCGAATGTAGCGGTTCAGCGCCCGTCCGCAGTCGGCCAGAGCGAGCTTGACCTCCTTGATGATTTCGGGGTAGTGGGCGACGGCCTCCTTACTTTCGGAAGTGAAGGGGACCCAGACGCTGGCGATATGGACGATAACCGTTACCGGTCCGGCGGGCAGCGCGCCGCGGCTTTGGCTCAGGCCGTATTGCCGCCAGTTCATGCCGGTAATCGCCTTGAACACCGCACAGGCCGACTGCTGATACAACAGCGGCACGCGGTTGGCGAAACGCATCACCCGCATAATCTGCTGCTCATCGCCGTTGGAACCATTTTTGCCTTTCTCGAAAATATCATCCTCATCGCCTTCATCAGCAGCACTGGCCGACCCGCCGTAAGCGAGCGCCACTTCGATCTGGAAGGGGTTGCCGCGATACACTGACGGCGGACGGGTAATCACCCGGTAGAAATCCGCCTCGACCACCCGCTGGAGGCTTTTTTGCAGAGCTTCCTCGCCGATAGGCACGATGCAATCGGTGCTGGGGGCCATGATTTTGATTTCATTGACGGCGCGGTGAAGCTTTTCCGCGTCGGCGGGCGTGATCTGATGGGGATTCTTGCGGGCCGAGAGTTTGGCCTTGTCGAGGATATCCTGGCTGACGCGGTCGCTGACCCGGCTGAACTCATCGGTCAGAAACGCCGTCATGGTCTTCGCGGCGGTGTCCTTGGCCATTTTCATTAAGACGCCCAGTTCCACGCCGTAAGGGTGGGGCTTGATAGCCTTGGGTATCTCGACGACATTGTCGTCGGCCCGCTCATAGACCGTGTCCTGGCCGTCGGGGGCCAGATAGCGGATGCGGGCGTGCGGGTTGGTGATGGCGGTCTGGGCGAGGTACTCATCGACGCTCTGGCGGCCGCGCTGAAAGCGGCCTTCCATTTCGATCTCGACCCGTGTGCCGCTTTTGACGTCCCAGTCGGTCGGCTCATCCTTGATGATTTCCGGCCGGTTCACCTTGGTGTCGATGCGCAATTCATAATAATGGGCCTGAGCGCGCGGGCCGGTTTTGGAAACGATTTTCACGGGCTTGCCCGTCGTCAGCAGGCCGTACATCCCCGCAGCGCTGATGCCGATGCCCTGCTGGCCGCGGCTCATCCGCAGACGATGGAATTTGCTGCCGTAGAGCAGCCGACCGAAAATATTGGGTATTTGATTTTTGACGATGCCCGGGCCGTTGTCCTGCACGCTCATACTAAAGCGGTCTTCAGCCAGTTGCCGGATGATAATTTCCAGATCGGGCAGAATTTGCGCCTCTTCGCAGGCGTCGAGCGAATTATCCACCGCTTCCTTCACGGCGGTGAGCAGGGCCTTGCTGGGATTATCGAAACCGAGCAAGTGGCGGTTCTTGGCGAAAAACTCACTGACGCTTATTTCCCGCTGGGAGCCGGCCATTTCTTTGGCTTTGGCCTCAATATGGTCATCGCTCAGGGCCTGCACAGCGCGTTTGCGGGGCGTTTTATCCTGCGCGGATTGGACCACAGGAGTTTTGGGTTCCGTCGCGGCGGCGACCGGCGGTTTTTTCTCGGCGGCCGGAGGTTTGGTCCGGGCGGACTTGCCGGCCGGAGCGGTCGGAGATACTTTCGCGGGCTTTTTCTTCTTTACGATTTTGCTTTTGGCCATGGGGGTTTGTGTCTGCTCCTCGGCATCAAAGGCAAAGCCGAGTTGGCGGGGTTGAACGCTAACAGTTTGGGCCATTCCGTGGCCTCCTCATATCCTTGCTGTATCACCAGTTAGATGTATAAACCATACTACCCGCCCGCGTATTTGCAAGCGAAAAATCCCTCCCTCGCCCGGCGCTTATCCCCCCGTATAACGCAGTTCAATACTTACATCCCAGTTATCCTTGCCGCCGGTGCGAATGGGCGTGAGGTTAATCTGGGTGCAGTTCACATCGGCGTAATCGTTTTCTAGATGGTCAATAAAAGTCGCCAGTTGCATTAAACGCACGCCGGTGAGGTTATAATTTTCCCGGTTTTGGGCCGCACCCGATTTGGCCTGCGACGAGAGCGAGCTTTCGCCCCGCGACAGACGAGTTTCCTGAATACCCGCCTTGCGGGCGGATTCCAGGGGACTGGTAACGGGCACAAACGCCGCTTTTATCCCGCCGCCTTTGCCGCTGTCGCGTGCGGACAAAATCAACGCGGCGTTACGCTGCACCTCCGCACGATAGTTGGCGGTTCGCTGCATTTCCTGTCGGGCGTCAAACATCTTAAACAGCGATATTCCCGCCCATAACGCCAGCAGCGGCGGCAGCACCACCGCCCAAAATCGCGGAGTTCGCACGATATCCCAATTCATTTTCTTTTCGTCTCCCGTTCGTCAGTAGTTTTCAGGACCAGGCGCATATCAAAACTGCGGCGGCTGCCCGAGGTTTTATCGCCGGTGCTGGTCTTGAACGAAATGCTGTCCACGATTAATCCTGACTGAGCATCGCTGAACAAAGCCTGCAATTTATCGCAATCCTCCAAAGTCGGCACCGAACCGGAAAAAAAGATATTTTTGCCGCTGATACGCAGGGAATCGATGCGCAAATCAAATTTATCCGGCAGCCGATTCACGTTTGCCAGCATGGACGTCAGGCACGCGGCCGCCGCCTGCTGCGATTTCTTGTCGCCCCGCTTGTCGCTTTCGTTGAGGATGGTTTTTCGCAGATTGGAAAATTTCTGGGCAAGTAACGAAGCGCTGTGCCGGTGGGCATTCTTGTCGCTGGAGACCTCTTTCCATTTTTCGCGCATCTGCACAACATCTTTATTGACTTGCTTGTTACATACGGCGGCATGAATATTAAACCACAGCGCCAAAGCCAGAAATAATAGCGCCGCCGCCCCGGCCAGGGCCAGCAAGGCCTTGCTTTGCCCCTGCGTCAGGGATTTTGGCGGCAGACGATCCGCGCGAAAATCAGCCAAATCCCCGTCTCGCAGCCACGCCATCGCCGCCCCGGCCGCAACGGCCTCCGCCCAGTTGACCGATGCCAGGGGCGTCGCCGTCAGGGCCAGGGTTTTGGCCAGATGGTTCATGTCGGTCGCCGGCAATCCTTCTCCCACATAGAATAGACGCCGGGGCTGATGTTCCGGAGGCAAAACCGACAACATGCGCGGCAATTCGTTTTCCAGTATCGCCGCGGGATTTTCCGACGCCCCCGCCAAAAGCGTCCGCCCCACGCGCATGGCCCCGCTTTGATCCAGCGTCAGCACATACACCATCTTTTCGTGGGACGCCAAGACCAACAACGGTTCCTCTCTCTGCGGCAATAATGTTTGCACCAGGTATTCCCGCCAGGCGACCAGGTCGGGGACCACGGCCAGTGCATCCAGCCCCGCCTGATACATATCTTCCAGCAGCGGTTCGAGATGGTTTCGCTGAACCGCATGAACCAGCAGGTCGGACCCTTTGTCCGTAACGTTCAAAATATTAAAACAAAACGCGGCCTTTTCCGCTTCAAAACTGTAGCTGTCTTCGACATCGTAACGCAGCGTGGCGTTAATGCGTCCGAAATCGGAAAATTCCGCATGGTGGGTCAAACTGAAATACAGATGCGCCGGCAGAGCCAACACCGCCGCGGGCATTTTGCCGCAGGCCGCTCTGACTTCGCCGGCCAGACGCTCCAGCGCCGGCCGCGGCACAAATGTCGCCTCAGGTGAGGTCTCGCCCAGCGGCACAGACAATGTGGCGCGCAACGGGTTCTTTTCTCCGACAGACTCGACCACGGCCGCCGTCACCTGTGTCGATGTCCAAACGATACCTGCACACATCCGTTTCGCCACGTTAGCCGTCTCCTGCTATGACCGATAAATTATACATGCGGCCCCGATGTTTATAAAGCCCGCCCTGCATTTTCGTCTGCGCCCGGCCCAGGGTCGCCGTAACGTGGAGGGAAAACGTATCCGCTTCCGTCACGAACAGGCGGCTCACATCGTTGCTCAGATTGCGATTGCCCAGTTGCAGCGCCTGGGTAATTTCCCCGGCGTTGGTAAAAGGTTTTTCCCGTCGGCGCTCGACGATGCTGCGGGCCATTTCCTCCGTTACGCCGAACGGCTGAAAAACGCTGTATATCAACGCTTCCGACGCCGTGTTGATATTTACCGCATCAGCGCCCCAGACACTCAAATAATGACTGAGCGTATATTCATCATCTTCATCGCAGGAACGGCGCAAATCCGCCAAATCCTCGCTGCCGGCCAGCTCTTTATACCATAAATCCGCGAAAACCCCCATGGCTTCGTGTCGTTTTTTCGCCTCTTCCAGCCGCTGCGTATAAGTCTGGCGGCGCTGCGTGCGACGAGCGCCGCGCGGCCGAGAGGTATTGGTCGCTGCCGTCCCCTCGTTGGCGGAAGACAAATCCACCATAAACGGCGGCGGCGGCACTTTGACTTTTCCCAGCAAATTTCCCAGTAATTTCTGCGCCTGCCGGGATTGATCAAAATCGGCGTTCACGGCCTCTGACCAGATATCCAGCGACTCATCCAGCTTGCGCGTCTGGCGTCCCCCTTTATAGGGCATGGACAGAAACCAGATCATGGGAAATTTGGCGTTTTCATCATGAATTTCCACCACGACATTCGCCCGGCCGATTTTGAATTCCTGGCGGGCAATCACAAAACTCGGCAGCGCAGTGTCCTCCGGCAAAAGCATGTTGGGATCATTCAATGAATTAGGATCGTTCAGCGCGTCAGGGTCATCGAGCATATCCTTCAGCAGCGCATTAGGATCGTCCGCCGCCGGCTGCTCACTCAAGGCGCGATCCTGGCTGCTTTCAAAAATCCGCTGTTTGATAATCGCCGACCCCAGAATCACGCCCGACTCCGCGGCGTATTGGCATTCCAGACGCTGCTGGCGATACCCGGCCGTCCGCAGATGCAGCATGGTATCGGCCTGAAACTGCACTACGGCCGCCGCCAGAATCACCAGAATCATCAGCGTTAACAGCAGCGTCATCCCGCCGGAGCGAACCTGACGCCGGTCAAATTGTTGGTTAGGGTTTTGCAGCATTACTCTCCGGGGGATCATACTGAAAACGATTCAGGCAAAACGTCCGGCTGAACATCACCGCCCGCTCCGGTGTCCGATCATCATCGGTGAACAATTCCGCCTGCACCTCCAGCAGGGCGAAGGACGAATTCGGGTCGTCGAGTTCCTCGCCGGCGGTATCCATTAAAGCCACGTCAAACGAATACAAATTATCGCAATACGGCACAAATACGGCGTCCTCCTCGTCCGACAAGCGCTGTTCCCGCCGAAACAGCACCAGGTCCTCCTCTTGCAGCCGCGGTACGGCCACCCAGTCAATGAGGCGGGAGGCCGAATCCTCCCCGCCTTCCTTCACGCCGCCGATAATCAAATGGCTGGTGACCATATCGCCGAAATAAGCGTTTTCCACCTGCAATTGCGCCTGATGCTCGCTGGAGGCAACAATATCGCTCAACAATCGGTCGAAGCTGTGCTGCAGCGCCGCCCGCCGGTTTAACCGCTGATCAAGCTGCGCCATCCGCCCGCGCACCTGGCTGAGAATACCTACAACGGCCGCCAGAATCATGGCGACAATCAGCAGCGTCACCAGTAATTCCAGCAGGGTTGCGCCTTGCGCACGATGCGCCGGCGCCGGATTAGTCAGGTTGGGTCGGTTCGGTTTCATCGTTTTCCAAAACGTCTTCGTTGTTTTCTTCCATTTCCTCCGGCAGCGGCAGGCCAAGTTTGCGAATAATTTCATCCAGGGTCGGCTCCCGGCCCAGTTCCTGGCGCAATTCAATCAGCCACTGGGGTTCTTCAAACACCTCCGGCGCCAGCGGAACCGCAATCGTCTCCCCCTCCCGCGGCGTCAGCCAGGGAAAATACCTCACCAGTTCCACCTCCACCGCTTCCGAGGTTTGGGTTTCCGGCCGCTCGTAAGTCATGTATTCCGATTCAATTTCTTCATCTTCGTCCGGCTCTACTTGCTCCTGTTCCTCTTCCTCATCATAATAATCTCCCGTCATCTCCTCCTGCTCGATGTATTTCACTTTTACCGTCGCTACGATTACCGTCTGCGGCAGGCTAACCGGCGGCTTGGCGCCGGGCAGGGGTTCGCGCTTAAGCGTCAGTTCCCACTCAAAATCCGGGTCCAATTCATCCACCCCTATCGTGTCCACGCTGTTAGGCTCCTGCCGACTGGCCAAAAGTCGTTCCATTTGCCGCTGGGCGATAACGGTCGCCCGCTCACGCAGGTCGGCTTCGATGAAGCCCTCCAGCACCTGATGATAGGCCTTGAGCACACCGGCAAACAAAATGCTGATAATCACCAGCGTCGCCATCACCTCCACCAGCGTAAACGCCGCCCGCCGCCCGCCCCGCAAGATGAAATGGATGACTTTACCTGTTTTCATATCGCCCTGTTCGCCTTTTATAACGGCGTATTCATATCGACATCCGTCAGAGATTCTGGAATCTCCTCCCGCATCATGAACAACATCACCCGCGGGGTTTCGCGGTCGCAGCGGATAAAATAATCGCGATCATCCAAATCCTTCAGCGCCAGCGTCACCGTGCTCCGCCAGCCGCCCGGCCCGACTTTAATCCAGAGTTCGCTCAGCGACGACTGGTCCCCATCGTCCGTTTCCACATCCACAATATAGCTTTTATCCAGCACCTGTTCATCAATCAGCGTTTCGCCTTCTTCCGGGTCGTATATATCCTCATCATTGCCGGGATAAACCGTATAATAGCCATCCTCCACCTCGACCACGATGGTATAAGACTGCCCGGCCAGCACCGCATGTTCGGCCGTACGCCGCAGCGTCCGCGCAAACCGGCCCACATCCTCCCTAAAATGCGCCTGCCGGATGCGCCCGATGATCGGCACGCCCAGCAAACCCACCAACAGGGCCATCACCGACAACATCGCCATCGCCTCAATCAGCGTATATGCCCTGCAGCGACCCGTGTTCACGGCTGCGTTCCTGTCACCGTTTCGCCTTCATCGCTGACGGCTTCGACATCGGAGTTGTAAATATCATCATCGCCGCCCTCCTGGCCGTCCGGGCCATAGCTGATGATATCGAACTTGC
>CAZOCV010000094.1:0-3256 GCA_964578395.1 uncultured Pirellulales bacterium | reverse complement strand
ACCACCGTCGCCAGCAGGCCGATAATCAGAATCACCACCATCAGTTCCAGCAGCGTAAAACCCGCCTGACGCCTTTTGTTACCTTCGCTTTGTTTATTCCTGTTCATCGTCAACTCCTTCCCGTCTAATCTTAAACTACATTCCCGCCACATCCGAAATACGCAAAATCGGCAATAGTGTCCCCAGCATAATGATGCTGACCACCACCGCCATCACCACAATAATTACCGGTTCAATCAGCGAACTGATGCGCTGCGCCGCGATATCCGTATTTTCCTCCAGGCTGTCGGCGATATTGAGCAGCATGCTTTCGAGTTCGCCGGTTCGCTCGCCGATGGAAATCATGTGCGCCACCGCCGGCCCGACCACGTGGCTTTCCCGCAGCGGCGTGGCGATATCGGCCCCGGCGATAATCCGCTCCCGCGCATTGCGTATCGCCTGCGCCAGGATGCTGTTGCCCGTCACCTCGGCCACCACCTGTAAGCCGTCCGCCATCGGCATCCCCGAACGAATCAGCGCCGCCAGCGTCGTTGCAAAACGCGCCACCACGCTCTGCTTCAAAAACGACCCCGTCACCGGCATCTTCAGCGCCAGCCGGTCAAACGCCATCCGGCCTTTTTTGGTCTGTAGGCTGCGCCGCAGCAACACCACTCCCGCAATAAAACCTATCAGCACGATCCAACCGTAATGAATCAGAAAATTGCTGACATTCATCAAAGCAAGGGTGATACCCGGCAGCGGCTTGCCGCTTTGCACCAGCATATTGGTGATGCGCGGCACAATAAACGTCATCAGAACAATCACGACAACCAGGGCAGTGACCGCCAGAAATATCGGATACGCCAGGGCCGATTTCACCTTGGCTTCCAGTTTATGGCGTTTGCCGATATAGCCGCTGAGCAGTTCCAGGCTGCGATGCAGATTTCCTGTCATCTCTCCCACGCGAATCATGGACACGTAAATCGAATCGAACCATCCGGGATATTCCCGCAGCCCGTCGGCGAAACTCTCGCCTGACACCACGGCGTCCCTAATATTTTGCAGCACCTGGGCGAAGCGTTTATCCTCGGTCTGAGCGGTCAGCACGCCCAGGGCCTCAGTCAACTGCACTTCCGCCCCGATCATGGTCTGCAACTGCCGCGTAAATTCCAGAATTTCCCGCCGGCGCCGTCCCTTAAACACCCGCGCCAAATCGAACCCGCCCGCCCGCGCGGCATCACTGACGGCGTTGATCGTCGTGGCGTGAAGCTGTCGGCCGCGCAGCATCCGCCGGGCGGCCGCAGCGCTTTCCGCCGTGACGCTCCCCTTCGTCGAGCGACCCTGCCCATCCAGCGCTATATATTCAAACGTCGGCATGAATACTCATTTGCATAATCTGCGCCATTCGCAATTTAATTAATCTTATTCTGACTTCTGAATTCTGAATTCTATTTTTTATCACTCCTCATCCGTCTGCGCCACCCGCAGCACCTCTTC
Source organism: uncultured Pirellulales bacterium (assembly GCA_964578395.1). Taxonomy (GTDB): domain Bacteria; phylum Planctomycetota; class Phycisphaerae; order Sedimentisphaerales; family SM23-30; genus JAFGBA01. The sequence goes on along the minus strand of CAZOCV010000094.1, from coordinate 1,780 downwards.
CAAGCTCGTCTGTCCCTGCTCCACCTTGATCATCCCGTCCATCCGCAGCGTGGTCATGCCCTCCTCCAGCGCGATTTTCTTGATGGCTCCGGCCGTCTCCCGCTGATAAATACACTGCCGCACCCGGTCGTTGACCACCATAAATTCATAAATCCCCGTACGGCCGTGATAGCCGGTATTGAAACATTTATCGCACCCCTTGGGGATATAAATGGTTTCCATGCCGTGATGCTGCATGTCCATATCCTGCAATTTCGCCGAATCCGCCGGCACGCACTCCTTGCATTCCGGGCACAGCCGCCGCACCAGCCGCTGGGCCAGCACGCCGATGACCGACGACGCCACCAAATACGGCTCCACCCCCAGGTCCAGCATGCGCGTAATGGCGCCCGCCGCGTCGTTGGTATGCACGGTGCTGAACACCAGATGCCCCGTCAGTGACGATTGTATCACCATCCGCGCTGTCTCATCGTCGCGCACCTCGCCGACCATGATGACATCCGGATCCTGCCGCAGCACGTGCCGCAGCGCCGTCACGAACGTCATGCCCTTGCGATGGGCCACCTGAATCTGGCTGATGCCTTCAAGCTGATACTCAATCGGGTCTTCGATGGTGATAACATTTTTTTCCGCCGAATTGATGCGCTTCAAAAAGGCGTACAGGGTTGTCGTCTTGCCGCTGCCGGTCGGCCCCGTCACTAAAAACACGCCGTGCGGCCGGCGCAACTGGCTGTCCACCCGCTTGAGATCATGGGCGCTCATGCCCAGATCGTCCAGCGTATAAACCCCCGTGCTCTTGTCCAGCAGACGCAGCACCGTTCGCTCTCCGTAGCCGGTCGGCACCGTACTGACGCGCAAATCCACCTCCCGCGGCCCGATGCGTACACTGCAGCGCCCATCCTGCGGCAGCCGTCGCTCGGCGATATCCATCCCCGCCATCACCTTAATGCGCGACACCACCACCGGCAGCACCCGCTGATCCAGCGTCAGCATATCGTAGAGCAGCCCGTCGATGCGGTAGCGCACCACGATTTTTTCTTCAAAGGGATGCACATGCACATCGCTGGCCCGCAACTGCAGGGCGCGAAACAGAATATCATTCACCAGCCGAATCACCGGCGGCCGATTCACCACGTCGAGCAAATCCTCGGAATTGGCCACATCCCCGATCAGCCCTTCGAGATTCTGGGCGTCCATTTCTTCGGCCACTTCCTCCAGTACGGCCACACGCTGTTCATACGCGGCGTTGATGGCGTCGGTAATCACCGCCCGGCACGCCAGCGCCGGCTTGACCGCCCTCCCCAGCAGCTTGCCCACGTTATCCAGCGGATACATGCTCAGCGGCTGGCTGGTCGCCACCGTGATACAGCCGTTTTCCGCCGTTGTGGCGATCAGGCTGTGATGCTGCGCGTACGACGCCGGTATCTTCGTGATGAAATCCTCCGGCACCGTCTCCACCTTGATCTGCTCCACAAACGGCACAGCCAGATAGGCCGCAAAAAGCTTAAGCACCTGTTCTTCCGTAAACAGACTCTTGCTCAACAGCGCCTGGTCCAGGCGCACATCTCCCGCCTGCCGGTCAAGAAATTCCTTTAAGGCCGTTTCATCGACCACCCCCGTCCGCCGTGCTATCTCTAGTAATTTCTCTTTCATGAATCACTCATCATCACGGCATACCCGCACCATAGGGTATGGCGGCTTTTTTCTGGCTTCTGGCTTCTGGCTTCTGAGTTCCGAATTCTGAATTCTATTTTTTTTAATAATCCTCATCCAATACGCT
>CAZOCV010000093.1:9661-13674 GCA_964578395.1 uncultured Pirellulales bacterium | reverse complement strand
GTTATCACCGATAAATCGCTCATGATGGCTACTCCTGAAAAACCATCACCACCCTACCCCCGCCTCACCCCGCCTATAAGATGCACTTGCTCGTATGGTTACATAGGATGCGTTCCACTTCCCGACTTACTTAGGAGCCATCCTGCCAACCTATATTTTTATCATTCATCCTATAAGTTCATATGCTTTTTAGAAATTATAGTGGTGGGAGTTGTTATTGCGATGCCCCTGTCATCATACTTGATTTGATACGAGATAAATCCTCATCCTCTTTTGGTTTTCTAAACACAAACAAATGTTCGTGCATTATTAAATAAAACTTATCAAGTAGAGCTTTACTTCGCCATCGCTCGGTAGCAGTGCAATTGTGCTGAATCTTGATAATATCCTCTTTAAGTACGAAGCCAATTTTTAGAAATCGCTGCATAACATTGAATGCAAGAGGCACAAAATGTTTCCCTTTACGTGTATCTCCCATAAGAATTGCACAGTATTTATCTTGATTTAGTACTCGGAATAGCTCTTTTGCCACTTTTTCAATCTCATCACAAAATTTTGATAAGCTCGATATATTCGAAAGGTCTTCTGGTATTTTACCGTTCGAATATCTGATAATGTTCAAATATGGCGGATGAGCAATTATAAGGTCAATCGAATTATCTTTAAGAAACGACAATTTTCTGGCATCACCGACAAAGACTTTCTGCGCCGCTGAAGAAGGATAATTAAATTTGAGCGATTCTTCGGCCAATTTGACCGCATCAGGATTAATATCTACGCCTATGGCGTTTCTTTTCAATAATTTTGCTTCAATTAAAGTAGTCCCAGCTCCAACCATTGGGTCTAAGATTAATTCTCCTTCTCCAGAATACATTTCTATCAGATTTCTCGGCACCTGTGGTGCAAAGTTTCCCCGATAATCGGATTTGTGTGTTGCCCAATTTCCCCTTTGGGGAAACGACCAGACGGTTGTGTACTCAGATGCATATTCTGTTGACATGGAAATCACCAAGCCAATTCTCAACTTTGAATCCCACCACCGCCGCCTTCATTTGCTCTGCCGCTTTCCCAACCGGTTTCGCCTAAACGAGATATTGACATAGGGGGATTCATAATTTTGTGTTCATTTCTGCAGATGCTTTCAAAAATACAATACAGTTTGTTGTCAAATAACAACCTGTCTTGGGGGACTTTGCTCTCCAGAAGCTTCTGCGAAATGGGCCTTGAAGGCGGGCATTTTCTTAGTTTTGCAGATGGTTTGCATGCGAGTTTTCCCATTCTAAAAATAAAATAATCAATCGACGCAGGAGTATGTGGCCTATGATTGCCAGGAATATCCGCCCAAATTTCCCATACTCTTCGCCAAGCCTTAACATTCCATTTATCTACAAGTTCATATTGGTAACAGTAAACATCAAGATAACTAGCAAGCAGCGGCATGCGAAATTTGAGTATGCCTGTTCTCAACGCAATACGCATTGTGTTCTTGTCGCTCATAACATTTATATGTTGAATGTTTTTTTGGTATGTCCAGACACGCAAGTCGGCCATGTCGCGCAAAAACATATCAATTTTCTTCTGGGAGAAGCCATACTTTTCTGGTGCTGCGAGAACCTTCTTAATCTCTAAAACATCCCCGTTATGCACCTTGTTTATATTAAATGCCGAACCTCCATAATGATTATTCAGCAACTTCGCGGTTTCTTGCATCCATCTTTTTCGTTTGTCGTGCTGTGACTTAGCATTTAGTCGGTTAAGAAATTCATCTACGAGCAACTCATTCTCTAGAATTTTGCGTGGATCAAAGAGGTTTGGATTTATCTTATAAAGCTCGAAGGGATTTATTTTGGCATTTATATCAATTTTAAAATCTTGGATAGCAGTAAAAAAGCGTACGCACGCAATTTGCTCAGAAGTCAAATCAAGGGTGTTAAGTTGAACTCTGATAGAATTATTTGCATAAATCGTTTCGAGAATACGTGCAACTTTTATAGCTTCGGTCTCACCTATTGATGGTTGAAGTATATTTTCGTGATTCTCTTTCCAATATTTGTGGAACTCAGATATATACTCTCTGTCAAGGCCACTCTTGGTCTGGTATAGAAAACTATTTATTTCTTGTAGAACCTTAGCTGCAACTTCGTGCTCATCTTGTATCTGAGCTTTTAATTCATCGATCGATATATCAATATGAAGATTAGATATGAGCCTATTTAAGAAACCGAGAAATTCAGACATAAGACACCACGTCAATAGTTCATTATAATTAGTTCGTTGATTTGCCCTCTTCCCGTTGCTTTGCAGTTTATTGCTCTTGAAGCTTTAACTTTTTCAATATTGAAACCCCTATAATGGTCGTTAAAGAAATTATCATTCGGGTCAGAGTTACTTAAAAGGAATTTAGCACCATTGTTATTTATTCGTTCACAGTAATTTGAAAGTCGGATCTGGTCTTTTTCGGTAAAATCACCTTTCGCATATGAGGTAAAACTTGCAGTAGCACTGATTGGCCGGTACGGGGGGTCAAGGTATATGAAACAATGGTTATTTATATATCTTTCAGATTTTTCAAAATCGGTAGCAAATATCTCTGCATTTTTCAAAATATTAGAAGCGGCTTTTAAGTTTTCTTCATCGCATATATTTGGATTTTTGTAATTACCAAAAGGAACGTTAAATTCATTATTTTGGTTCACTCGGAATAAGCCATTGAAGCATGTTTTATTGAGGAATATTAGTTTTGCTGGAGATCTATCAGAATTGAATTCTTTACGAATGAGATAATACATCTCACTTCGTCCGGATTCATTTAGTTTGTGATAGCGACGCTCCAATCTTCTAAGTTCAGCAATTACCGATGATACATTGTTTTTTATAGTGTTGTAACAGTTAACTAAGTCTTCGTTGACGTCAAGAATTATAAAGCGCATGAGATTAGAGTATTTTTTTGCGATATGAAAAAAAACAGCACCGCCACCTACAAATGGTTCGATATAAGTATCAATTTCCCCAGAATCGATTTCCTTACTTGGAAGGCGAATGTCAATTTCATCAAGTAATTGCGTTTTCCCACCAGCCCATTTTACAAATGGTTTAGCTTTTTGTGCTTCAGCTTGAAAATCAAGTATCATAACATTGGCATCCTTTTCATGCGAAAATTCTATCAGATCATATATAAAAATCAAAACTTGTTATATTTTGGGGGTAATTTCTCGCTAATAATTTAAATTGTAGGACTATATGCACAATCCCAAATCCCCTTTCCCCAAAAGGTTTTATTCGCGGCCATTAGCGTTCATTTGCGGTTAAAAACGCCCCAATTTCTCTAATTTTTCAACGATTTCCCGGCAATTTTCAAACGATCTGACATCAAAATTAGCGACATTCAGGCGCAAAACCGGACAACTCGACCAGGAATTCATCAATTTTTCGTAGCGGGTGTGGTATTTTTCCAGCCATTTTTCGTCGATGTTCGCCTCTGCCGGCCGGCCGCGCTGGCGAATTCGCTCCAGGCAGTGCTCGACGCTATCCTGCATGTAAATGACGATATCAGCGGGAATTATGTACGGCTTAATCGCCTGCTCAATCCGGCCGAAAACCGCCAAATCCTGTAGCGAAAGATTGATTTCGGCAAACAGGCGATTTTTCTCGAACAGGTAATCAGTTATAAGTACTTTTTTATCAAGGCCTTGCGAAAACCGCCCCCGGTCCAGTTGTCGCGCCCGGCTGAATAGAAAAAAAAGTTCCGACAATAGCCCCGCCGCCGCATCGCCCGCTAACTGCCGAGCCAGAAAGGGGTTACGGTCATATTCTTCCCGAATCAGTGTCCCCTCCAGCAACCGCGCGAGATTTTCCGCCAGAGTGGTCTTGCCGACGCCCACCAGGCCGGTCACGGCGATAAGGCGAGGCGTAATCATTTATTCTCCAAGAGGTTATACAATTCGGCGATACTTTTATGCAAAACCGGATGGAGCACATCAGGAGCAATTTCGGCTAATGGCGCCAGCACAAAA
>CAZOCV010000093.1:0-9561 GCA_964578395.1 uncultured Pirellulales bacterium | reverse complement strand
GCAAAAATATTACCGCCGTGGGCGTCATACGCCACCGTCAGCGGAAAATTTTCCACTTCAAAACGCCACAACGCCTCGGTTCCCAAGTCTTCATAAGCAATGATGTTAGCGTCACGGATGCAGTTACCCAGCAAGGCTCCGGCCCCGCCCAAAGCGGAAAAATGCACCGCCCGGCAATCTATCAGGCTCTGACGGACCGCTTCGCTGCGGTAGCCTTTGCCGATAGACCCCCGCAAGCCTTTCATATAAAGCGAGGGAGAGAACCGGTCCATCCGGCTGGCCGTAGTTGGCCCCGCCGAACCGATAACCCTCCCCGGAGGCGCCGGGGTGGGGCCGACGAAGTAGATTATCTGGCCGGTCAGGTCCACCGGCAGGGATTTATCCTGCTGGATTAGCTCATATAAACGGCGATGAGCGGCATCCCGGCCGCCCAGCAGCACCCCGGTCAACAGCACCCGCTCTCCGGCGGTCAGCGACATAACGGCGGCCTGGGTCAGGGGCGTGGTAATAATACGCATATTTTCCATAAGTCCTTATTTTACGGGGCTTGAGGAAGTGGGTCAATATTTTTAGGGGCCGGAGAAGATTCGTGATAAAAAATACTTCAATATTCGCGCTTGCAATTCCGACAAAGTTGAAGATAATGGTTTTCAGCGTTTAAAAGCGGTCGATTAGCGGCCAAAAAAAGTGCATATTTCAGTTGCCTAACTGGCGAGGACGGTTGAATGGGTCCGATTCTCAATGCCCTGGTGACCTTGCAGGCCATCGAAAACGAACTGCGTACAATCACACTACGACTGCAAAAAACACGAAGAAAAGTCAACCTACAGGAACAACGCATCCAGCAACTCACCGCGGCGCATCAAGCCAAACAGGAAGAAATAAAAATAACCCGCCTTCTGTCTTCCAAGCTTGAACTGGAACTCAAATCCCGCGATGAAGAAATCAACAAGTATCGCGTCGCTCTCAATAACGCCAAAACGAATAAAGACTACAGCGCTATTCTTACGCGCATCAATACCGACAAGGCGGACAAAGCCAAACTGGAAGAACAGGTTCTGACCCTGATGACTCAAATTGAAACGGCCCAAAACCTGAGCCGCCAGATAGAAAAAGATCTCTCTGAAGAAAAGGGCAAGCTCGACGCCATCAAGGCCGAATCCGCGGCCGGCGTGGAGCAACTGGAAAAAAGTCTTGCGGACGTACAATCGCGCAAGGCCGAAGCCCTGGAAGCCGTAGGTCCGGCCGAACGGGATCTGTTTGAACGCCTGGCGCAGCGTTACAACGGCGAGGTTCTGGTAACAGTTGAAGCTCCGACGGGCCGCCGCAACAGCGACCGCACGTGCGGCGGCTGCTATATGGGCGTGACTCTCGAATGCGTCAACAGCCTGATGACCCGCGATGAAGTGGTGACCTGCCCCAGTTGCGGACGAATTCTGGTTCTGGATAAGAATCCCATGCAGCAGGCGGCATCTTCCTGAGGGGCTTTTGATAGAGTACGTGGGGCTAATGCATGAAATTGCGAATTTACACTGATGGCGGCTCACGCGGCAATCCTGGTCCGGCGGGCGCGGGAGTGGTTATCCGTGATGAAAAAGGCCGGGAACTTTTCGCCGGGGGTTTTTATCTGGGCGAAGCCACCAACAATATCGCCGAATATCAGGGCCTGATCCGGGCGTTAGAACAGGCGGCGACGCTACATGGCGACGAGTTGGATATCGCCATGGACAGCGAGCTTGTCGTCAAACAGATGAACGGCCAGTATCGCGTCAAGAACGCCCATCTTAAACCGCTTTACGAGCGGGCGCGGGAATTGACGGACTCCTTCAAAGCCGTGGCCGTGCGGCATGTTTATCGCGAGCAAAACGCCCGCGCGGATATGCTGGTGAACAAAGCCATCGACAAACGCCGCGATGTCATGGGTGCGGCTCATGAATCCGGCGAGGAAGACCATGCCGCCGCCGCCACGATTCTCCAGCAAGTGAATTTGCGGGACATGGCCGCCAACCTCTCCGGAGCCGCACAACTGAACGCACATCAAGACCTCAACAGTGAACTGGTGCATTTACATGCTCACACGGCGCATACCTTGACCGGCCCCTGGCGAGAGGCAACGCTGACGGTGCTGCGCGGCGAGGGCGTATGCCGTCTGGGCGAACAGAAAATCCCCCTGGGTCTGGGCCACTGGCTGCATCTGGGACCGGGCGACGAACTGGAACTGGCCACCGAAGACGGCCAGACGATGGTCGTGCTGTTTACGCGCGTAAACAACTAACCAGTCACAAACCCACTTTCTAATTTATTCCTTTTTAACTGCAGATAATCCCCGTAACAAAACACGTCTTACCTTGCCATATCCCATTTCGGTTTAAAATTATGCAATACCTCTATCGCTCTCGACAAGCTAAGAGAATTATTTTTAGCATTTTTTACATTCCATTTCGAATGGACAAAATCGATAAGTCTCCCATTATAATTGGGACCGATTTTCGCTGTGGTGCCTTCGCGCGGAACGATGTCTGATCGCAGATCGGCAAGAGGAGAGTGTTTAACCAGTGCAATTAACGTTCTTTTGGGATCCGTAATATCTTCGCTGGCAGCAGGAATTTTTTTCTCGGAAATCCGGCTGTATCCGGCAAATCCTTTGCGATCCGCCAGCAGCCAAGCCTCCACCTCACGAACGGCTATACGAAAAATAAGATTGGGATGTTTCGGTTGCATAAACCATTGCTTGATTAAATCCGGAGGACAGACCACATTGTCCAAATCGGCCAGCACCAGAAAAGGTGTTCCTCTCGCCGCATGGTTAAAACCCATAATTTTATTTTTAATATACCCTACTCCCCCCTGACAATAACAGGTTCCTACGGCATAATCTTTCGAAGAACATTCCAGCAATTTTCTGAGAACGGCTTCGCTGAGTAAATCTTCCACCACCAGATTGATAGGTATCGGTCTCATTAGAAGTCGAACTCCATTTGCTGCATGCGGTGAATCTTCGAAGGGGCTGTCCGGGGTAAAGCCGCTTCTCCGATGCTCATACCGCTTTCCAATAAATCACGAACTTCCTTTATCGAAGACGCCAATTGAATTTTGGTTCCTTCGTGCCCGGGCGCAAGAAGAAGAACCTCTTCACCTGCGATGCCTTTGTCGTACAGCAAATCTGCGCTATGAGTGCTTAAGATAACTTGGCGTTTTTTCTGTTTTTGCAATCTGTGAATCATAGCCGCCAATCTCTGGACGATGCTGGCGTTCAGCGACAGTTCCGGTTCTTCCAGCAAAAGCAGTGATTCACCTTCCATCAGCGACCAGAAAAAACCTATTAGACGCAACGTTCCATCAGAAAACTGGTCTTCCCGCTGTTTTCCCGCATTAGGCCGCCAATGTTCATACACGGCTTCCAAGTGGGGAATACCCATCGTGTCTTTAATATCCGTAAGTTCCTTAAGCTGCGGAACGGCGATTTTAAGTATCTCCTCGATTTTCTTCAGTCTTTTTTTTCGCGTTTTTTCAGGAGTCTTAATCACGCGTTCCAGAAAATTGCGGCCAAAGGGATCGTCCGACAAATTCGGTCCCCCAGATAAATCAGGAAAGCGTAGTAATTGCGGGACCAGATGCAGATATAACACCGAATTAAGAAATTTCGCAATATCCCGAAATGATTGATTAGCGTTTATTTGCTCCAGATGAGTCTGCGTCAATCGCTCCTGGTCTTTATTGTCATTTACATCCGGACGATTTAGAATTTGTTCGGCACCTTTCCAGACCTGCTCATAGACAAGATATGGTTTTCGATGCCCTTTGACTTCCTGCTTAACGGCAATGGCATATTTCCATTCAGGTTCACTCCCGGCCTCATTTGCCAGGTGAATTTCAATTTCCACATGGGGATTCTGTCGGGCGGATAAAGTGCGAATCTTGGAAATTCCTCCCCGGTCGCTTACCGCCTTTTGCAATCCCCCGCCCGATCTGGCAATATCTCTCAAGAATCGAAATACATCCAGAAAATTGGATTTCCCGCAGGCATTGGGACCTGCCAAAAACATGCGTTCGCCCATGTCCACATCAGCTTCGCGGAAATTCCGCCAGTTTTTTAGAGTGATATGGGAAACTATCATATTATCGTGTCTCCATTTTTCTCGAAAATCCAATCCCTGGTCCCGATAACAGCATCATCAAAGCCCAGGACCACTTAATATTATTGTATCATCCTAAAACCGCATTGAAATTATGTCAAGATGGTAATGCTTTAAGGATTATTCCCTTGCCGCGGAGACCTAACGAGACATAATATACACATCATGATAATTTATTCCTTTTACGGAAAATCATTTGGAGTTCAAGCTTCAACTTGGCCTTATAGAAAATGGCGTTTTAGATATAATAACGCTGTTGGTGATGCGAAGAACCGCGGGCAGGATGCCCGCATCACGGGTTTATTATGTCGTGGGTAAGTATCGGTAATATCATCGAAGCGTTTTTCATGCTGGGGGTGTCGCTGTTTTTTGTTGTGCCGTTGTGCCGGCGCGGGGAGAAGCACCGCTGGTTTTGCTTTTATGGGGCGATGGTGTTTTTCTCGTCGGCGGGTTCGGATTTTTTTGAGGCTTATACCGGCGCATGGTGGGAGCCGTGCTGGCTGATCGTCTGGAACGCGCTGACCGGCATCGGCGTCGCCGGGATCGTGCTGTGGTATATACACATTCGCGGCTCATTTCAGGCGGTAATCGATGAGTTCAACAAGCCTGTAAGCCATTTTATCCCACAAAAACGCAAAGCGCCACAAACGGATAAACCGATGGTTGCTGACAACGAAGTCGCCTCATCGGATATCAATAATAACATCTCGTAAGATTGCGACTCGACGAAGACTACAATTTATAACCGGCAATCGTGTCAGTATCACCAGGCGGCCAGCCAGTATTCCGCCATGAGGGCCAGGTCCAGGAGATTAACTTCACGGTCGCTGTTGGCGTCGCCGGGCGGATTGCCGGCGTCGATATCGAGAGTGAAGGCGGAATCCGACAAAGCCAGGGCGTCATCGGGCTGGGTGGAATCGTTCAAGCTGACATAATCCATCAGTTCCATCGAAAGAAAATAGCTCGTGCCGAATTCCAGGCCCCAATCGGCCAAATCGATGCGCTTTTCGAAACAGGGAAATTCCCAGTCCTCAAAAATATAGAACGAATTGGAGGTATCCCAGGAACCACTGAAGCCGTCATTTACATAGACATAGGCATTGGTTTGCGCCCAACAGGAAGAATTGGCGTTCTGGACATAAAGGGCGGCATCATGATGGAGCGTCAGCCAGAACATTCCGGTCGGCACCGGACCGGTTTGCCCGGAAGGGCCATCGAGAATAAAAGAAAAATCACAACGTGAATGGTTCTGAGTATAGCCCCACGACGCCACAGGCGCCCAGTAAAGCTGCATCCGCGCCACATTCCGCAACTGCATCGGTCCGGCATGGCTGAGCATCGAACCGACGATGGTCCCCGTCGCCACATCGGGCCAGGCGCCATCCCTCAGGCTTTTCACAGGAAAGTTATTGTCTTGCCAGTCGTATTGGTCAATGACCGGGATACCCACCATATCGCCCGATTCGGCATACATGATATTGTCGCCGATATAATACCACGCATTCCGCCAATCCATTAGCACACCATATTTCGCCGGTCGGGCGAGAGTCCGTGTGGTCGGTAAATTTCCATTCGCAAAAAAACCGCTGAGGTCCTGAAAGGAGCTGCTTCTCCAGTGGAGCCGATGCACCGAACCAATCACCGCGCGGTCAATCGTCACCGTCATCTCATTACCATTAATGGCCGCCGTCCCGCCCGTGACTCCCGGCGGATTGTATGTATCCACGAAGGCCTCCGCACCGCTCTGGCTGACCACGGCACGGATATTAAAATCACTGCCGGCTTGCCAGGGAACCTGGCCGGTCGTGATATTATTGTCCGCATCCACCAGCCAGAGATACACAATGGCGCCATCCGGCGACGGCAGGGAACCCGGCAGCGGAATCGTTCCGCGGGCCGTGATAACAAACTTCAATTCGGCATCCTGCTTTTCGACGCGGGCCGAAACGATATCCAGGTAATCGTTCAGTTCCATATCGACCGCATCCGTCACTTCACCGACGTTTTCCCAAGCGGACACCACCCCTGCGGCCAAACCCAACACGCCCAGCACAATAACTGTTCGCACCCACATGGCTATTCTCCTCAGAAATGAATAAAACGTTTTCTGTTCGAACATTTTATCTGATAAACTTGGCAGATTCAGACCAATATTGAGATGTCTTTAAGATGATTACAGTATATCATGGCCGGATGAGCAATCAAGCAATTTATGCCGAATCGGCAGACTACTATAACCTGCTGTATTTACAGAGATTATAACACATATCTGCCGGCCGGAGACCGAGCGGCCTTTCCTAATAAACATGGCGGCAAAAACGATGACCGAAAAAATTGAGCACCATGCAGAGATTTTGGTTAATATCTACAGCACATCATGGAAATAACTTATATCGGCAACATGATTGAAGGGGTGTTCTGGCTGGTGTTTTCGCTGCCGTTCTGGCGAGGACTGCTGCGACGGGACGAAAGGCAGCGGCGGTTTTGTGCTTTCGGGGCATTAGTATTCACCCTGTTTGCCGGAACGGATTTTTGGGAGGCACAAACGGGGGCATGGTGGCGACCGTGGTGGCTGCTGGTGGGTAAAGGGGCGTGCATCGCCGGCATCATTACCGTGATTATTTGGTACATAAGGATTTATGGCTCCATCCCGAATGCCTGGGCGGCTTTGAAAGGCGAAAGAAAAGATTAGCCTTTGAAAAAATGATTTCTTTTAGAGCATTTTTTGCTTGTCAGGCAGGATGGCAAAGGATATCTAACACCATTGTTTTTATTCAGGTTTCGGAGAAATTGATTTCCTTATTAAGGAGGGCGCGACATGTCAAGATGGGTAATTACGCTTTTGCGGAAGGTGTCTGTCTATCAACAAGGGATGACCTTGCTTTTGGCAGTGCTTATGGTTTCGGCCGCCGGGGCGGCGCCGGTTGATGTTTATCAGGCCCGGCAGGCGGCAACAGGCTGGCTCAGGCTGACGCCCCAACCTCTGGCCGTACCCGCCGGCAGCGTTAGCGAGTTGGCGGACACTTTCACCGATGACGCCGGACAGGCCCTATACCACGTGATTGCCCTGTCGCCGGCGGGCTTCGTGGTCATCAGTGCGGACGACCAACTGGAGCCGATCATCGCCTTTAATGCCACGGGAACGTATGACCCCTCCGCCGATAACCCGCTGACGGTTTTACTGCGGGGCGACATGGCGGCGCGTCTGGCGGAGCTGGATGGTAAAGGCCAAGACGCTGCGGCGGCAGCCTCACCGGCAGCAAAATGGGATGAGTTACTGGCCGCGGCCGGGGAAGATGAATTCGCCGCCCCCGCCGGCGTAAGCACCATTAATGATATTCGCGTTGCCCCCCTGACGCAAAGCCAATGGGGCCAAACCACCGAATACAGCCAAACCTGCTATAATTATTATACACCCTCTAATTACCCGGCCGGCTGCGTGGCTACGGCCATGGCTCAGTTGATGCGTTATCATCAGTATCCCACGGCGGGCATCGGCCAAACGCTGCAAAGCTTCAGCATTAATGGCAGCCCCACGACGGCCTATACCCTCGGCGGCAACGGCACAGGCGGGCCATACAACTGGACACAAATGCCTCTCGACCCCAACCCCGGCGTCACCCTCGCCCAGCGGCAGGCCATCGGCGCTCTGTGCTACGATGCCGGAATCTGTGCCGCCATGAATTATACCTCCGGCGGGTCCGGCGCTTCCACCTATGACGCCCGCGACGCCCTGATCGATGTGTTTGATTACACCAACGGCATCTATGCCATGTTCACGAATAATAATATCAATCCCGGCCTCTACCATATGGCCAACGCGAACCTGGACGCCGGCTTGCCGACCATCTTATCCATTGAGCGGACCGGCGGCGGCCACGCCATACTCATCGACGGTTACGGTTACAATGTTTCCACTCTGTATCATCACCTTAACATGGGCTGGAGCGGCAGCGATAATGTCTGGTACGCCTTGCCGGACATCAATACCGGCAGTTACGATTACGATACCGTCAATGGCTGCGTGTATAACATCTATACCTCCGGCGGCGGCGAGATTATCAGCGGCCGGGTGACCAATCTGAGCGGCAGCCCGCTGGTCGGGGCGACCGTGAAGGCGAAAATCGGCTCCACCGTTTACGCTCAGGACACCACCGACGCCCAGGGCATCTACGCCCTGGTGCATCTGGCCGCAAACACCTCCTACACGATTACCGCCGAGAAAACCGGTTATCTTTTTGTTCCGCTGACCCGCTCGACGGGCAATTCGCAGGATTATCAGGCCACCTGCGGCAATGTCTGGGGCGTGAATTTCGCCGCGACCAATTCCGCGCCGCCGATTGCCTATGACGGCAGCGCCTCCGCCTTCGCCGGCACGCCCCAGCGGATAACGCTGTCGGCCGGCGATGAGGGCGAACCCGACCCGCCCGGAGCCTTGACCTATATCATTACCTCGCTGCCCGCGCACGGCAAACTCGCCGACCCCAATACCAGTGCTGAGATTACTACTACGCCCTATACGCTGGCGCTGGGCGGCAGCGGCGTCGATTACACCGCCTGCCCCTACTTCGCCGGCGAGGATACCTTTACGTTCGCGGCCAATGACGGCGGCACGCCTCCCGCAGGCGGCGACTCTAATACCGCGACGATAACAGTGGACGTCGCCAATGAAATGTCCCTGATCGTCGATCCGGACTCGAATACGTACAGCGAACTACCGTTTGAGACAACCTATGTGGATTATCGCTGCCAATCGTTGTATCTGGCCGGCGAGCTTAATGGCGCTCAGCGGATTACCGGTTTGTCCGTCGATGTCTATATCGCGCCGGGGCAGACGCTCAATTACTGGACCATCCGCATGAAGCATACGACCCTGAGCAGTTTGACGAATCCAACGACATTCTGGCAGACCAGCGGCTGGACGCAATGTTATCAGGGAACCATGTCACCGACGCCGACCGGCTGGCGAACGTTTACCTTCACGACGCCGTTCGATTACAACGGGACGCAAAACCTGATGATTGATTTCAGTTTTAATAACACCACCAAATCCTCGACGGATGGGGCTTGTATGATTTATCCTACCTCGACAACTCGTTCCATGATTCTGGGCGCAACCGATAATACGCACGGCAATCCGTTGACATGGACGGCGTATGAAATGGGCGGCTATTATTACTCTGCCGGTTTTGTACCCAATATTGAAATCATCGGCCAGGTGCCCGCCACGCCCATCCCGGCGGATTTCGAGGCCAGTTGCGATGTAAATCTGGCGGACTTCGCCATCCTCGCTACCGCGTGGCAGACCGCCGCCGGCCAGCCGGGCTACGATGAACGCTGCGACATCGGCGTCAATGACAACGTGATTAACCTCCTCGACCTGGCCGCCTTCAGCGAAGACTGGCTGGAAACCTACACCTACTAG
>CAZOCV010000092.1:0-14026 GCA_964578395.1 uncultured Pirellulales bacterium | reverse complement strand
TTTAGCTGCCCGTTATAACAGGGCGACGGGTTGTCGTATTACTTACATTATATTGAAGAAGGTACAATATATAAAACAGGCGTGAGGGCACACCGCCGTTGAATTTCGGCAAAGAAAAGGTGTTTGCTCATGGAGGATCTATTGCTATGATGCCGTCAAAAATAAAAATCCCCAAAATCTCTTTAACCAAATTGGAGATGCAAATGAAACTGCAAGCAACACTTTTTTTACTGATTGCCGTAATGGTTATTCTGGGAAGCCGCATCGAGGCACAGGGCAAATATCAGCCCGTGGGCGGGCATATCATGACGCGATGGGCGAAAGAGGTTCGGCCGGATCATGCGCTGCCGGAATATCCGCGGCCGATAATGGTCCGGGACACCTGGATGAATCTTAATGGGTTATGGGAGTATGCGGTTGTGGCCAAAGAATCGGCCGCACCGCAAACGTGGGACGGTGAAATTTTAGTGCCGTATCCGATTGAATCGGCGTTATCGGGCGTTAAAAAAACGGTCAGTTCGGATGATGCGCTTTGGTATCGCCGAAAGGTAGAAATCAGGAAACAGCCGGGGCAGCGCGTTTTGCTGCATTTAGGGGCGGTTGACTGGGAATGCAGGATTTGGGTCAACGGCCGACCTGTCGGCGAACATAAAGGCGGCTATGATCCCATCAGTGTTGATATTACGGAGGCCTGCGCCGCAAACGATACGCAGGAAATTATGATTCGGGCGTGGGATCCGACGTTTGAGAAAGACCCCCCACAGCCGCGGGGCAAGCAGTTCGCCAACCCGGAAGGAATCTGGTACACGAATGTCACCGGCATCTGGCAAACGGTATGGGTGGAAACCGTATCTGAAACGTATATGGCGCAGGTGCGCCTTACGCCGGATGTGGATAATTCATCCGTGATCGTGGAGCCGGTGATAAGCGGCCAGACCGCCGGCGCCAGTGTTACGGTGACGGTGAAACAGGAGGGTAAAACCGTCGCACAGGAAAAAGGCGGGCCATCGGAACGCATCGTCTTATTTTTAAAGAACCCACGGTTATGGTCGCCGCAGGACCCTTATTTGTATGATGTGGAGATAACACTGATCCGGGAGGGGAGCGTGCTCGATACCGTAAAAAGTTATTTCGGGATGAGAAAAATCTCGCTGGGGACGGATACCCAGGGCTGCCGGCGATTATTTTTGAATAATGAGCCGCTGTTTCAATTTGGGCCGCTGGATCAGGGGTGGTGGCCGGATGGGTTATATACGGCGCCGACGGACGAGGCGCTGCGTTATGATGTGGAGATTACCAGGGCCTGGGGCTTTAACATGCTGCGAAAGCATGTGAAGGTTGAGCCGCAGCGTTTTTATTATTGGTGCGATAAATTGGGGATTCTGGTTTGGCAGGATATGCCAAGTAGTTTGTTCGATCGGAAACAGTACAGCTCCGAGCAACTGGAGAAAATTGATGCGCAGTGGAAATTGGAATGGCAGCGGATCATGGCGGCGCTCTATAACCATCCGAGCATTGTCATGTGGGTGCCGTTCAATGAGGGTTGGGGGCAGTATGATACAGAGCGAATAACGGCGTGGACGAAGAATTATGATCCGAGCCGGTTGGTGAATAACGCCAGCGGGTGGACGGATAAGAATGTTGGGGACGTGCATGATACGCATAAATATCCGGAGCCGGGGATGGGCAAGCCGGAAGCGTTTCGCGCGGTGGTTTTGGGTGAATTCGGAGGGTTGGGGTTGCCGGTGGAAGGACACTTGTGGAATCCGGGCGAGCGTAACTGGGGATACCGGACGTATAAAACGGTGAATGAATTTGAAGAAAAGTACGCCGAGGTGGTGCGTGAAATGCATCGCCTGGCTCCAGAGGGATTGGCGGCAGGGGTTTATACGCAGACGACTGACGTGGAAATTGAAGTGAACGGGTTGATGACCTACGACCGGGAAGTTATCAAGCTGGATCCGGAGAAGTTTTCGAGTTTGAACAAAGGGAGTGAATGAGCGGGTGTTCACACCCACGGAGCCGACAAAAGCGATTTAATCGACATGGACGTCGCAGCGGCGGCCGTGATGCCAGGCGAACATGTCGGCGATCTGGCCGGGAGTAATTTTGGTCAGCGATAGTTCGGGCAAGTCGGTTTCGCGGAAGAAATCGACGGCATCGGTTTCGTCGCTGACAGTGGGCCGGCCGCCGGTGATTTCGCAGAGGAAAAAGAGTTTGTAGATGTGGAAAAAGAATAGCGGTTCGTGGGGATGGCGAATTCGGTCATAGACGCCGACGAGGCGGGTGGCGCGGACGGTGAAGCCGGATTCCTCCCAGACTTCGCGCTGGACGCACTGACGGGGCGATTCGTTGACGTCGGCCCAGCCGCCCGGCAGCGACCATTTGCCGTCAGAGCGTTCCTTGACCAAAAGAATGGCGTCATCACGAAAGACCGCGCCGCGGACATCCACTTTGGGGGTGGCGTAGCCTTGCTCACGGCAGAAAAGGCTGACCACGGCATCGACGTCGTCGCCGGTCAGGGCGGCGGTCATTTCTGCGGCAATTTGGCGGATTTCTTCATAGCGCCGGCGGTCGAATTCATTTTCGGTGTAGGTCAGGCCGTTTTGGGCCAGAGCCATTAATCGTCTGGCCCAGATGAGTCGCTGTGGTTCCATCGTTATGTGTCCGCTTGTACGGTTACGGGGATGTGTCGTCGAATGGTGGAAAAGGCATCGTCATGGTCGCGGCCCCAGGCGTGGGCGGTGGCGGCCTGCAGGGCGGCTTGCAGGGCGGCGGCGGGATCGGCCTGCTGCGGCATAGCGGCCAACATGCCGGCCAGAAGGTAATCGCCGCAGCCGACGGTGGTTCGCACTCGGCCGTTCGTCATCGCTCGCCCGGACCAAACGCCGTTGCGGCCGACCAGCAGCGCCCCTTTCGCCCCTCGGCTGACAAGTACCCACTTGGTTTGGCCCAATAAACGTTGCGCCGCTTTTGTAAGGGTATGGCGGTTATTGCGAATCGTTTCACCCAACAATTCGCTCAGTTCGGCCACATTAGGTTTGATAAGCCACAATCCTCCGGCCTTCACCAGACGCTGGAGGGGTTTTCCGGAGGTATCAACCACCAGGCGGCCCGCCATCCGGCGGCATTGCCGAGCCAGCCGCAACACTTCATCCAGCAATGACTTATCCGGCATGGACCCTGCCAGCACGCAGACGCTGCGCGGCGTCACCAGCGATGAGAGGTCGCGCCGCAACAATCGCAGCGCTGTCCGGCTGACGAGTGTGTCCGGCGCCCGCAGGTGCATCTCCCGGCCGGAGGCGTCGTCATGCAGGGTGATGTTTTTCCGTGTTTGGCCGGGGACAACCGTAAAACGGGATTTAATCATATTACCCAGCGGCCTGAGCATCGCCTTCATCTCCGGGTAATCCGCCTTTCCCCACAAACCGGCGGCGGTGGATGTGACGCCCATCCAGGCCAAAGCCCGCGACACATTCAGGGCCTTGCCGGCAGGCCGAACGGCCTGCTCTCCGAGGCGCGCAGGTTCGCCCCAGCGCAACTCTTTACCCCGGCAGGTGATGTCCCAGCAGGGTTGCAGGCCAATAGTGATGATTTTTCCGGCCATAATTAAGGCTTCCTTGAACATTTTTAGCATAACTCTGAGGCCGATGGGTGTAAATAATCAAAAAATAGATGGTATTCCCGGCGTAAATGATATAATTACCCCCATGAGCCAAGGGCCAACGAAGAATAACGCTGAGAACCGCTCCGCCACCGCCGACCTTTACGCCGGCCGGGAAACCGACTGGATTCGCACCGCCGCCTTGTGTGTCATCGCCGCCGTGGCGATGGGTGTGGCCCTGATTTACACCCGCGCGATTCTGGTTCCTTTCGTCATGGCGATATTTATCGTCACCCTGGTGTCGCCGCTGCTGGATTTTCAGGTGTTGCGGCTGAAATGGCCCCGTCTGCTGGCCGTCATTATTACCCTGCTGATCGTGCTGGCGATTATTGCCGTCATCGGTCTGATTTTTACCGAATTGATTACGCAGATTATCGCCACCGTCAGGAGTTATAGCGATAATTTTGTCAACCTCGCCAAAACCATCGTGCAGCGCGTCGAAGGCTGGGGTGTTGAACTCGATGAAGGGAAAATCATTTCAGAATTACAGCAGATGATACCCGCGTTCGTCTCCGCAACCTTTGGTTCGATTATGGGCATTATCTCCAATCTGGCCTTAATTTCCATTTTCCTGATTTTCCTGTTGGCCGGGCGCAACCCCCGCGTGATACATCAGGGTATTTACGCTGAAATTGACCAGAAAATCCGCCGCTATATCGGCACCAAGATGGCGTCATCCGTAGTGACGGGTTTATTGGTATGGCTGATATTAACGCTATTTAAGCTGGAGATGGCCGGCGTGTTCGGGATGTTGGCGTTTTTGCTCAATTTTATCCCGTCCGTCGGCTCGATTATCGCCACGGTTTTACCGCTGCCTGTCGCCGTCGCCCAATATAATACCCTGGGACCGATCCTGGGCGTTATTCTCATACCGGGCGCTATTCAAATCTTCATCGGCAACGGCATCGAACCCAAGATCATGGGGCGCGGGCTGAATCTGCATCCGGTAACCATTTTACTGGCGTTGTCGTTTTGGGGGCTGCTGTGGGGTATTGTCGGCATGTTTCTGGCGGCCCCTATCACCGCCGCTATTCGTGTGATACTGATGCAATTCGACCAGTTTCGTCCCCTTGCCGATTTACTGGCCGGTCAACTGCCGGCGGGCAATCCCCTCGGTAAAAAATAATCGATTAGCGAAACTTGTCCCGCAGCCAGCCCAAAAACCATAGGATAATAGCGGCAGGCAGGAAAAATAACCCCAGAGATCGAATAATACCTTTGGCTGACATGGCCAATATATCAAAAAAATCCAACATTGGGACCGTCCGGTGGCGGCTGCGCCTGAAAAAAACAGCACCCCGCGTTAGCGGCGGGGTGATTTGCGAAACTTTACTGGGCCCAGTTGGAGTCGAACCAACGGCCTCATCGTTATCAGCGATGCGCTCTACCAACTGAGCTATGAGCCCGCGTTATGTCCTCCGGGATGCAAGGCCAAACCTCGCGCGGCGAACCTAACGGGTGGATACTGTAATTGACCCGTGCGTAATCGTCAAGGGAAAATAACACAAAAACCCGATTGGCCCAAAGTCCCCATCCGACATGTGAATATCTATAACCAGTTTAATAACAAAAGGTTATATCTGGTTCGGGGCGGAGTACCCCCTCAGCAGCCAAGATTCACGGTGACGGTTTGTTGGAAATCGCCTTCCTGCAAACCAAAAATTACCTGCCCGCTATGAGCGAGAAAGAGAGTTTGAATAGTGATCTGGAATGTGCATAAGCTTTCGTTAAACAGGGCCGTAACTTTGGCGCCTTCCGGACAAGTTACATGGGTGCACATACGCATCGAACCGACCCGACGGAAATGCTCAGGTGCGATGGTAAATGTCTGGGTTCCCCAGGTAATGACCAGGGACTGTGCGTTTGTCGGGGTGGATATGTCGGTGCGCGTACCGCTGATTATCAACATGTCGCGTCCCGCCCCCGGCGTCCCCATGAGGCGCGCGCTAGTAACGGCCAGACTGTCACGAACCGATTGGAGAAGCTGTGCCGGCAACAGCCGCGAGCCATTAATGACATCTTCTGCGGCCTGCCCCGCGGCATGATAGGCGCCGGTGTCAAAAGTAACCGTAAACGGCGCCGTCAATCCCCGCAGCGGCCATGCCGGAGCCTGCAAAAGAAATGTTTTCCTCCGCAAGTCAATCAGCAGTAGTCCGACGGTATGGGCCGAACGGGCGGAAGGATTCTGGTAAATGAATAAATGATTATTCAAGGAATTTGCGTTGAAGGTGATAGTTTCCCCATAGGTGAAACTCTCGGCCGCAATTGACAGGTTGATGGCGTTAATACCCGCCAGATCCGCGGCGTCGGCGTTAAAATCACCCATCAACTGCATCATCGCATACGGCGAATTCGCCTGGGCCAGAACAAAACACTGTGTCAAGGCGAATTCACTAATCGATGTAAACGACGTCGGCAGCGTCGCCGCCAGCGGTAAATTGGTGGTCATCAGACCCTCGCCGTCGCGATTGCCGTTGCGCCAGGCGTCATGGGTAATGGTTACTGTCGCCGGTTCATTCCCGGCCGCGGAGGTCGGGGCCAGACGCAAACGGGCGATGACCCGCGAACCATCGGAATCGCCCAGCAAATGACCCGCGGAAAGAGCAACGACCGAAGTGGGAAAAACAGCGGGTTTTGCCAGAGAGGAATCTGCCACCGGGTGGCCGGCGCTATAGGAATAGTCCACAGCGCCATTCTCAAAATAATCAGGAAAAAGATCGAAATAAGGATCCGTGGCTCCCGACACAAAACCGGTGAAATGGACATTTTCTCCGCCGTTCAGCAGCAAACTCACGCAATGCGGATCATCCCCCGTGTAGCCCACGGTGAGAACGCCGTCGGCATAGTCCGCCGTGTAAGTGATTGTTCCCGCTTGGGATACATTTAAAACCGCCGCAAGCCCCAGGCCGATGACCCATCGCATGTTCATGGTCGTCCCTCTATAAGTAGTGTTTACGTAACTTACTACAGCGGTAAAACGGGGACTATCATAAACGAGAGATGCGGCAAAGTCAATCTCAACAGGTCATGGAGAAATCGGGCGCGACCGGCCATTGGCGCAAAATGAACTGGCCCATCGTGTCTCGCGAAGATTGGGCAAAAAAGTTCTGCGCTGAGGGTAATGGTTTTTATCCGGCGCTTTGCAGGGAGGTTTGCGTGCCATCGTCGGCGACGGGTTCATCGCCGCTGAAGCGCACCGAAACTTTCTTGCTGACGCCCTGTTCCTGCATGGTGACACCGTAAATGATGTCGGCGATGGCCATGGTGCGGCGGGCGTGCGTAATGATGATGAACTGCGATTCCTTGATGAATTCGCGCACCACCAGCGTGAAGCGTTCGGTATTGGCTTCGTCCAGGGCCGCATCCACCTCGTCGAGCAGGCAGAAGGGGCTGGGCTTGCTCTTGAAAATCGCCATCAGCAGGGCGACCGCCGTCATGGTCTTTTCGCCGCCGGACATCAGGCTGATGCTTTGCAACTGCTTGCCGGGCGGGCGGGCGACGATCTCGATGCCGCATTCGAGGATGTTGTTGGGATCTTCGAGAATAACTTCCGCGCGGCCGCCGCCGAAAAGTTTGCGGAACAATTCCGAAAAATTCACCCGAATGGTCTCGAAATTGTTGCGGAACAATTGCTCCGATTCCACGTTGATTTTTTCAATGAGTTTTTCCAGGTCGCGCCGCGATTGCTCCAGGTCCTTCAACTGGCCGGTGAGGTATTCGCTGCGTTTTTCGAGTTCGTCCTGTTCCGCGATGGCGTCGAGGTTGATATTGCCCAGCCGGTCGATTTTGCCGCGCAGGTCGTCGATTTCCGCCGCCACCGCCTGGAAGTCAATATCCTGATGCTGATAATCGCGATAGGCCTCCTCCAGATTCAGGCTGAGTTCCTCCTGCGTTCGCAGCCGCAGATTCTCTTCGCGCAGGCGATTTTCATTGGCCTGCATCTGCGTCTGGTGGATTTTTTCCGCCAGTTCTTCGCTGCGGCGGCGCTGCTGCCGGGCGGTATCGAGGAGCTGCTCCTTTTCCTGAAGGAAACCATCCGCTTCGGTGCGTTTGATTTTTATCTGCTGCTGCAAATCCTGCCGTTTGAGGAACAATTCTGCGATCGTCGATTCGGCCTGAAGAATGGACCGTTCGCCGGCGGTGACATTGTCGCGGGCGTGGGTCAGGTCCGTTTCCAGCGTTTTGAGCGTGTGTTCGCTCTGGCGCAATTGCAGTTCCAGCGAAGCACGCTTTTCCGCCAGCGCCAGGCGCTGCTGCTGCGTCTGGCCGACCTGCACCTTAATATCGGTTATTGCGTCAAGCAATTCCTGATCGCGCTGCGTCGCGGCGTCAATATCCGCCTGCAGGGCGTCCACGCGCTGCTGCCGCAGGGTGTTGTCATTTTGCAGTTGGGCCAGATTTTGCTCGCTGGTTGCTTGATGCGCCACGGATTCTTCGATTTGTGTTTCGAGCACCGTGATTTCCGAGGTGATGAGCGGTTGCTCTTGTTTGAGCCGGTTGACGTTACCGTCGATCTGCTCCAGGCGCGAGCGGGTTTCCACGTCTTCGGTGCGGGTTTCGTAGATGACGGTGCGCAAATCCTGAAGGTTCTTTTCCAGGTGCGTCGCCTGGCTGGCGTACTGTTCGGCCTGATGCTGCAGGGCCAAGATGCGCTCATCGGCGTCGGCGATATCCTGCTCCAGTTGCCGCAGTTCGCTCTTGCGCGAAATCAGGCCGGTTTGCGCCGCGGCCGGGCCGACATGCACCGTGCCGTCCGCCTCCACGAGTTCGCCGGCGGCGGTGACAAAACGATAGCCCGACGGAACGACCTGTTTGAGCCGCAGGGCGGCGTCCAGCGTATCCACCAGCACCGTTTTGCCCAGCAGGTGCCACGCCATGGCTTCGCTGTCCGGGGCCACATGCACCACGTCCATCAGCCGCGCCAGCACTTCGGGATGCCGGTTAAAATCATACCCGTCCTGGAAGGGCGGCAATTCATCCAGGCAAATCATGCGCACCCGCCCGGGCAATTCCTCCAGGCGGGCGTTTTCTTCCAGAATCGCCTGGCTGGAGGTCGCCACCAGATGCTGCGCGGTGCTGCTCAGGGCGATTTCAATGGAGGGCGCATATTTGACATCAGCGCGAATTAATTCCGCCACCATGCCTTTGATATAGTAATAATTGTCAGGATTCCGGCGGCGCTGTTCGAGAATATATTTTACGCCGGCGTCCACGCCTTCGAGCCGGGCTTCCATGTCGGCGAGCAGTTCCCGCCGCGACAGCAGGCCGCTGCGATGTTCTTTGGCGGTAGCGAGATTTTCCGAACATGCCAGTTTTTCTTCGCTCACTTTGGCCAGTTGCTGGCGGCGGTCGTCCAGTTGCGTCTGCGACGCTTCCAGATGCGCTTGAATCTGCCGCGATTTCTGTTCCAGTTGCGCCCGGTCGGTCAGCAGCTTTTCCAGGTCCGTGGAAATCTGCCCCGACCGCGTATGAAGCCGGTCTTTTTGCCCCAGCAGGCTATCGCGCCGGAAATTCAGCGACGAAATTTCATTATGCAGTTGCGCGGTGCGGCGCACGATGTCCATCAGGCCGCTTTTCTCATCATCCATTTGCGCCCGTCGTTCGTTCAGCGCCAAAATGTGCTGCTGGCGGGCGGCCTGGCGCTCCTGCAGTTGTTCCTGCTGCTGCGCTAACGCCGCCTGGGCCTCGTCAAGCAGCCGTTGATCGGCCGCAAGCTGTTCCTGAAGCAGGGCGATTTGCCCGCGCAGAGACTGCGTTTGCTCGGTATGGCGCTTTATCTGCTCCTGCAGTTCCGCCAGCCGGCGATGGCCCATGTCGATGCGGTCCTGCTGATTGCTGATCTGGCTGGTGCATTGCAGGATTTCATTATCCGCTTCGTGCAGGTCGCGCTGCATCCGGTCCAGCAGGTGATCCAGTTCCGACAAGCGCGTTTGCGTCCGCTGGGACTGGGCCGACACCCCCGCCAGTTCGTCATTTAAGCCGGCCAGTTCCTGTTCGGTTTGGTGATTCTGGCCCAGCAATTGATGATATTCGGCCAGAAACTGATTCAGCCGCAGTTCCTTGAGCCGGGCGACATAGGTCTGGTAGTTCCGCGCCTTGCCCGCCTGATAGCGAATCGAGCGCAGCCGCTTATCGACCTCGGCGATAATATCGGCCAGCCGCAGCATGTTCTGCTCGGTGCGTTCGAGTTTGCGCTGGGCTTCTTTTTTGCGCGACTTGAATTTGCTGATGCCCGCGGCTTCCTCGAAAATCGCCCGCCGGTCATCCTTCGACGCCTGCAGCAGCGACTCCACCTTGCCTTGTTCGATAATCGAGTAGGCGTCGGCGCCGACGCCCGTATCCATGAACATCTCGCGGATGTCCTTCAGGCGGCAGGCTTTCTCATTGATGAGGTATTCACTTTCCCCGGAGCGATACAGACGGCGCGTGACTTTAATCTCATTCTGATCAATGGCGATCAGGCCGCTGGAATTGGAAAATACCAGCGACACCTCGGCGCAGCCCATGCTTTTGCGTGAACCGGTCCCGTTAAAGATGACGTCGAGCATCTGCCCGCCCCGCAGGCTCTTGGCCGACTGCTCACCCAACACCCACTTGATGGCGTCCACCACGTTGCTCTTGCCGCAGCCGTTGGGCCCGACCACGACCGTCACGCCGTCGCCAAACTCGAACTCCGTCTTGTCCGCGAAACTCTTGAAGCCGTAGAGTATTACTTTTTTTAGCTGCATAAGTCGTTGTTGTCCTCCGTGACAAACAGCTCGACGTCCCTGTTTTAGTTGGTTAAATCATCCTCCGTGCGGTGCAGATAAAACACCGCCGGAATCACCTTTTCCGTAACGCTTAAATCATACAGGATACCCACGAGGGGAGAAAAGGACAAACCGCGCGAACTGGAATTTGTTTTTGTATCCCCCGGCGGCGTCGCCAGGGTGGCGATAAGATGCTCCACCTGGAGCGGGCAGGTCCGGCGCGCCGGGCGACCTTCGGGAAGGGGCTGGGTTATGGTAAATTCCGTATCCTTCGGCCCGGCATTAATGATTAGGCCGTTTTCACCCTCATAAAAAACATTATTGGGGCAGCGCCAGTCCCCGCCTAGAAGCACCAACCGAAACGGATGTATCGCCCATACACACAACAGATTGCCCGCCTGCGATTGGGCCTGTTCCACCGTAATACCGTTAGGCAGCCGATAGGAGCGAATCCGGCGGTCCCCCGCGTCGCGCAGCCCTTCATATGCGATCAGCCGCAGGCGGTCGTTGGTATGATTCAGCAGCGTCGCCAGGGCGGAACGGGCGCGTATGGCCCTGGAATCGCTGCAAAAACGACCCAGAACCCGCGCTGCGCGTAACTGGTCGGGATGGTTATCATTTGTGGCCATCGTCACCATGGTGTCCAGCGCCGTCAGGTCCTCCAAATAAAGCGCTGTTCGGGCGGAATAAAAAGCCGCATGACCTTCGCCGGATTTATAAATTGCCTCCAGGTATCGCAGCGAATCCTTGCCAATGGCTTCCCATGTTAAAGCGATAGCTTCATAATCGGCGCCTTCCTGTTGTGCCTGTTGGCCCAATTCCCGCAGACGCAAATCCTGCCGCCCGGGATGTTCATCCAGATTGATGGCCATCATGACATCTACAAAGTGACGGTAATTATCACGATACTCTTCGGGAATCGTGATTTTTACTACGCTGCGCGTGGCATCGGCGACTTTATCCTGCCCCGGCCGCTGAAAACGGCTATTGATGCGGCGCTGCAATAATCCGGCCATACGGGTGTCCGGCTGCAAAAGCGCCAGTTCCAGCCGGCGGTCATAAAGCGTGCGCCCGCCGCCAATTACGATTCCGCGACGGGGGTCTCCTTTACGCTCCTCGCGGCCGGAGATAGGGAACGGATTGATGAATACCTCGCCGGAAGCGACAGCCCCGCGCTGTCCGGCCAATACGCCTCGTGAACCTGCCGCGAGGATTCGCAAATCGCAAGGCAATAAAAAACCTCCCTGCAGGCTGGTTGTCTGGGTTTGCGGCATGGAACGCACTTCCACGTCGAAGACCGCGCCTTTAGGTGCTCCGGCCGGAACCAGGCCGCTGACTTGCACCACGGCGGTTGATGTGCTGTCGAGGATTTGTTCCGCGGTCATTAATTCATAGGGCTTACCCAGTTCCCGACGGCTTTTCAGCCCGCGAAGGTACTTTACGATGAATTCCCGCTGCGCCGGAGGGCAATCCCGCGATCCCGTACCCTCCAGATTTACTACAACACCAAAACCATCAACCCGCAGTGCCAAAAAGCCCGTAAGCTCGGTAACGGAACCTACCGTATTGGGGGCAGCAGCTTTCGGTTCCGTATCGGGCGCTGTGGTTTTGTCGGCGGGGGAACAACCATAACTTGCTATTAATAAAATGGTTATAAATAATATCTGCTTCATGGGACCAGCAACTTCCCCGCGGAACCGGTCGGCCAATCCCGCGTATTTTATATTGCAGCTTAATCAATTATCGGACATTCGTTTTCCAACGGTTTAAGTTCTTGCGGTTTTGTTTATATCCCAATAAGGCCTGGCGTCATAGGGTTTTTGCGGGTTTTGCGGGCAAGGTCACAAAGCGGAATCATAACATAAGGTTATGGGCCGGGCAAGATAGTCTTATAATAAAGTTAATCGAAAATTAAAAATCGGCGGAAAAATTCATAACTGCTTTTAGATGAATGAGTTATAGGATTTATTCGCCAACCTGATGAAGATAGACCCCTCCTGCGGCGGGACGGCCAACCATTTTCAATCTCAACCAGGGACGGTTGAGCTACGCCGGTCGCTGCGTATGGGCGAGACATGAATAGGTCCTATAGGACTTATAAGACCTATGGCCGGGTGCCATGCTCACGCTGGCGTGAGCATGTTTTGCGACCTTATCATCACCACCTTTTGGGATCGATAACGGACCAAAACACACGCGCGCAAAAATGGAAACATTCAAGTTTATTGCCTCCTTACTTTTTTTCTCGGACGCGGCGGGAGAAATCATCCTGGAAAATTCGCAGCCACTGTTCGACGTTGATGATGCGCCAGAGCAGCCAGGTGTGGTCGGCCTGACGGGCACGGTGCTGCTCCAGCAGCAACAGGGCCTGAGCGGGCCGGAAAACCTCATGCCGGGCGAAGGACGCACTAGCGATGATATCGCGGGCGACGTCATAAAGCGGCCCGCGCAGCCAGAGGCCGAAAGGATTGGGGTAGCCTTTTTTGTCGGTGCGGCCGATGACCGCCGGCGGCAGCAGGTCACCCATCGCGCGGCGGAGAATATATTTGGAGGTCCGGCCGCGAATCTTGAAATGGACCGGTAGGTCGGCGCAAAAATCGATCAGGCGATAATCGAGAAAGGGAACGCGTGACTCGATGGAAAAGGCCATACTGGTGCGGTCGCCATAGTGCATGAGCATGGGGATGTTGTCGCGCTGCAAATCCTCGCACAGCAGGTTGTTGAGTTCGCCGGCGAAACGTCGGGATTGCGGCCGGACGGCGGGAGCGGCATCGTGCAGGAAACGCGGCCGTAAAAGACGATTAAAGGCGCCGGAATTCGCCCGCCGTGGCCAGATGCGCCGCAGCCATTGCGCGAGATAACCTGTTTCTTCCGGCAGCACGCCGCCGAACAGTCGCCGTGCGGCGGCAGCGCCAACCGCCGCAGCAGATGTGCCCAGGCTGTCCGCGGCGGCGCGACACTCCTGAACGTAACCCGGCAGCGTGATGCGTTGCGACCCGCCCGCCCACAGGTGACGGAACCTGTCGGCGAGATAGTAATTGTAATAGTGCGGGTAGCCGGCCAGCAATTCATCGGCGCCCTGGCCATCGAGCAGGACTTTAACGTGCCCGGACGCCAGTTGCATCACATACCATTGCGAAAACAGGCCCGGCCCCGGCGAGGGTTCATCATGAAACCAGTTAAACCGCTCCAGAAACGGCACATAGTCCGCCGGCGTCGGAGAAATGTCGTAACTATCGGTCTGATATTTTTCGGCGACCGCACGGGCGAAATGACCTTCGGCGTAATCGGGTTCATCGTAGGCGACGGTAAAGGATTTGATGCGTGGCAGATTCAGGGCGGCGCAGGCGGAAATGGCCGACGAATCCAGCCCGCCCGAAAGACACACGCCGACCGGCACATCGGCCCGCAGGCGCAAACGCACGGCATCGAAAAGCAACTCCCGAAATTGCTCGACAAGCTGCTCTTCCGTTCGCCGAAGGTGTGTCTCCCGCGGGATATGGCTGTCGGCCGTATCCCAATAACGCCATTGCCGGCAAACGTTGCGCGCCAGCAGCAGATTATGACCGGGAAGCAATTGGCGCACATCAGTAAAAAGCGTCGCCGGGCCGTC
>CAZOCV010000091.1:0-14029 GCA_964578395.1 uncultured Pirellulales bacterium | reverse complement strand
TTATAAAAAGGCTCGCAACCAATACCGGGAACTAAGCGGGAATGGTGTCTTTTTTGCGGTAGGCCAAGCCTTCGAAAACGGCGACGATATCACCCTGGTCGTCGGTGACGTCGATGCGGCAGGCGGAAAGTTTGGGATTTTTGGTGACTTCGCGGGCTTCGGCCGTCAATACGCCGCTGCGGGCCGCCTTCATAAAGGTAATGTTGACATTAATCGCCACCGCCACCGTGCCGTGGGAATTGCACGCCAGCGCGAACGTCAGGTCCGCCAGCGTGAAGATAGCGCCGCCCTGGGCGACATTCACGCCGTTCATGTGGAATGGCTGGAGGGTCATTTGCGCGCGGGCATATCCCGGCTGAACGTCGATAATCTCAATCCCGCAGTGACGCGCGAAAAGATCCCCTTCAAAAAAAGTGCGAATATTCTGCATGACCTTTATGCTCCCGAAGAATTTTTATCTTTCAAGGACGGATTGCTCAATTGCTGCCGGCGGCGGCTCAGGCGATGGGCCAGTTCCCGCATATCCTCCACGGAATCCACTTCGTCCACGATTTCCACACCCAGCAGGGTTTCCACAGCGTCTTCCAGCGTGACGATGCCCACCGTGCCGCCGTATTCATCGACCACAGCGAAGAGGTGCTCACGGCGTTTGATGAATTCATCGAGCACATCAGCAATACTTTTGGTGTCGGGAACCAGGTGCAAAGGCTGGGCGATGCGGTGCAAACGAGTGGTTTTGTGCCCCTGGAAATACGCTTCCAGCACGCGAAACCGCAGCACTACGCCGGTTATATCATCCATATCTTTTCCGTACAACGGTATTCTGCTGAAACGGATCGGTGTATGCAGGCGCATGGCATCGCCCACGGTCATGTCTTTCTGCCAGGCGACCATCACGCTGCGGGGCGTGAGGATGTCCTTAACGCGCAGGTTATGCAGCCCCAGCAGGTTGTGGATAATCTGGGTTTCGCGGGTGAGCAGCGAGCCTTCATCCAGACCCAGTTGCGCGGCGGCGAACATTTCCTCCCGACTGAAGCGCAACGGCCGATGTTTGGGTGTCAGTTGGCGACTGATGGTTTCCAGCAGCCATACGAAAGGCAGCAGCAGCACCATCATAATACTTATGCCGTAGGCCGCCATGGGCGCCAGTTTCCGGGCGTGAACCGCGCCGAGCGTCTTAGGTATAATTTCTGAAAAGATTAAAATCGCTAAGGTCATTACCGCTGACGTTAGCGCCACTCCTTGATTTTCAAAAATTTTCGCCGCCTGGGCGCCGACGCAGGTTGCGCCCAGAGTATTGGCGACGGTATTAAGGGTGAGAATGGCCGCCAGCGGCCGGTTAATGCTGCGTTTGAGGGTTGCCAGCAATTGCCCGCTTTTATGGTGCGTGTGTTTGAGCGACTCAATATACGCCAGCGGAACGGTGAGCAGCACCGCTTCCATCATCGAGCACATGAAGGAGACCGATACGGTCAGAAGAAAAATGCCAATCAGCGTTATCATGGTTGGGGCCGCCGCAGAAAATCAATCGTCGCCCGCGCCGCCGCCACGCGAATAATCAAATGATCATCGGCCATCGCCTGATACAATAGTCCCCCGTCCGATGCCTGCCCCACGGCGCCCAGGGCCAGCAGCGCCAGCCCGCGCACGCGATGAATATCGCTGGGATCGCTTCCCCCAACGTTTTTGCCGGCGTTTTTCCGCGCCAGTTCCAGGTCCTGCGGCTGCGCATGTCGGCCCAGGGCGCGTATCGCTCCCAGGCGTACTTCCAGTTGAGGGTCATCGGCCAGCACCGTCAGCATCGCCAGCGACTCCGGACCGCCGATGGCCTCCAGGCCGGATATGGCGATGAGGCGATCATCCGCATACGCGCTGCCGGCGAATACCAGCAGTGTAGGGATAACCTCCTTGTCGCCCAGGCGCGCCAGGGCTTCGGCCGCCTGCAGTTTTACCAGCGCATCCTGTTCCGGCTGCCGCAAGGCGCGCCAGAGTTTGGCTCGACTGTCGCGGCGCAGCGGGGTTTCGCCCAGCTTGCCCAGGAACATGCACGCCTGCGCCGCTCTCTGCGGATCATCACCCAGCAGGATTTTGTCGAACCATTGCCCAAAGCGTTTATCGCCGAGTTTTTCCAGGGCGTATCCGGCCGCCAGACGCACCGACAAACTTTCATCATTTAATAGCCGGTTCAATTCCGTCTGTGCTTTTGTCGTCTGCGCATCGCCGGCGGCTACTGCGGCCGCGAAGCGAACGGCCGGCGCGGCGTGGTTCAAATTGGCCAGCACTGCGGTTTCCGCCGGAGTTCCCCCGCGTAGCGCCAGCGTCTCCAGCCCGTGGCAGCGCACCACCGCGTCATTATCAGCGATGGCTTCCCGCAGCACCGTTTGCAGTCTGGTTTCCAACTGTGTCCGGCTGACACCCAGCGCCGCCGTGCCCAGCGGCGTTGACGCGGAGTCGCAGCCGGCCATGAAGATAAATAATCCGCCGACCATCAAAGCCCAATAACGGTTACGCATAAACATCCTGTGAATGAGGGGCTTCTGCCTTGAGTTTACGGGTCATCAATTCGCCGATAGCTTCCATGACGGGCTTGCCATCGAAGATAACGGCATACACCGCCGCGGTAATCGGCATTTCCACGTTATGTTGACGCGCCAGCGCCGCCAGGCTGCGCACGGTATTGACGCCTTCCACCTCGCCGGGTATTTGCTCCAGGGCGTCGCGAATGGCGATTCCTTTGCCGACTAATTCACCGAAGGTGCGGTTGCGTCCGCTGGGCGAGTAACAGGTGGTAATCAGATCGCCCACGCCGCTCAGCCCGGCGAAGGTTTCCGCTCGTGCTCCCAGAACGACGCCCAGGCGCGAAATTTCCACTAAACCGCGCGTGAGCAGTGCGGCCTTGATATTGTGGCCGACCGTCATGCCGTCCAGAATGCCCGCCGCTACCGCAATGACGTTCTTCGTAGCGCCGGCCAGTTCCACACCCACGATGTCCGTATTGGTGTAAACCCGCAGCCAGGCGGTGTTGAACAATTGCTGCGCCCGCTGCAGCAGAAGTTCATCTCCGCCGGCGATAGTGGTCGTGGCGGGCAGCTTGCGGGCCAGCTCATCGGCAATATTCGGTCCGCTCAGGGCGACTACGGGCCTGGCGCCCAGCACCTCACGCAACACTTCGCTGGGGCGGGCGAAGGTTCCATGTTCGATGCCTTTCGTTACCGAGACGAAAACGGGCCGTTTGACCTTGGCGTCAGGCAGCCGGCCCGCCAGTCGTTTCCACACGCTGCGCAGAAACTTGCACGGCACCGCCGAAATCACCCATCCGACATCCTGAAAAATCAGTTCGTCATCCGCGGTTATCTCCAGCGCCGTCGGCAGAGTAAATCCCGGCAAAAACCGGCGATTCTCCCGAAAGTGGTCTATCTGCCAGGCCTGTTCGGCGTCATGGCTCCATAACCGCACGCGATAGCCTTTGCCTGTCAGGATGAGTCCGCAAACGGTCCCCATCGCCCCATCTCCGACTATAGCTATTCGTTCGGTCATAAATAATCGTCTTTAGAAATTATATCCAATACCCAGAATATACTTGGTGTCGGCGTGCGTGGCGTCTCTGCCCGGCGTCGAGTCGTATTCCAGCAGCGCCTGGAAATTAGCAAACATATTGTCGGTGAGCTTGGCGCGAATTTCCGCGTCTGACGTCAGCAGATAATCGGTAAAATCGCTGAACGCCGGATAGTAGCGCGTATTGTGATGGAACGAAAGCAGGCTGTTAATCGTCCAGTCGAAATGATAGCCCATTTGCAGAGAAATTTCATCGGAACTGGTCGTCACTTTGTCCCAGGCGATGCCGTCGCCGTTGACATCTTCCAGAACCCGTTCGGTGTATTGCTCGCAGATTTCCGCCACACCGATATCCGTGGAAAAGTTCAATTTTTCGCTTTCCACCCATTGATAGCCCACGCCGAGGCCGCCCAACATGCGATAATCCAGATTGGCGACGTGGTCGGTGTGGTAGCGCGCATTCGTAAAGCCGTAAAACTTTTCCGTGAAGAAATAATCATATTGTCCGCCGACCGTAAACGCGCCCTGAGTATTCTGCATATCGCCATTGCCGGCTTTCGACTGGGCGGCGAGATAATTCATGTAGGCCTGGGTGCGGTCTTTGGCCCGCCGCAACAGGGCATTGGCGGAAATATTGGCGGCGTTGGTGAACGTATTGCCTCGTGTCGCCGACAACCCTGCCGAAATATTTCCCGTCCACTTTGGCGGCGCCGCCGGGGTGGGATTAATCCGGGCGAGATCACCCAGAGAGATGGTGCGCTGCGTCACCAGGTCCAGCGGCGCAATGGTAATGCGTCCGGCCTCACTGGCTTCAATCCGCGCGGTCGTCATGGTTCCGTCCTGAAAATAAATGTTCGCCGGCTCGGCGCTGGTGAACGTGACGATGCGCGCCGGATCGAGCTTCACTTCGCCCAGCACTTCCGAGATGAAGATGATGTTGCCTTCTTCAAAACGCACAAACGTGCCCGTCAACCGGTCACCGTTGGTGAACTGGATCATATCGGCCCCGCACCAGCAGGCCGCCGCCATGACCATAACCGCCGTGATATAACATACTTTTTTCATTGAGGATTCCTTTCCTGCTGCGCATTATTGCTTTTCAATTGTTCCAGTGCCGGCATGATATCCTGCGGCCGCAGCGGTCCTGACAGGTCACCCAGCATGGTCATTACAAATGCCGTCGAATTAAGCTGGTTCAGCGATCCATGTGTGCTGGTGGCGCCGCCGATCATCGAATGAAAAAAGCTGCTGCCATGCACCCAGCCATCTTCCAGACACACAATTAAGTCCGCCGGTTTTTTCACCAGACCGTTAAACGCCTCCCATATCCGCCGCAGTGCGTCGGGATATTCATGGTCGGCGGTGGCGGCCAAAAACGCTTGATCATCAATATATCCATCGCCGTCAACATACCCTCTTTCGGCCAGTTGTGCAATAACGGGCTTTAATTCCAGCGGGTCATCAGTCAGACAGGTGTAGCGAAAACGCTCGCCCTGCCGCTCAATACGCGCCGATCCCGCCAGGGTTTTGACTACCACGGCGTCGCCGGCTGGATAACAGGCCAGGGTGACGGCGGGATTGTGTATCAATACGTCCGCCACGCCGGCGGCGTCATCCGTGAATAATGCCGCGT
Organism: uncultured Pirellulales bacterium; assembly: GCA_964578395.1. Lineage (GTDB taxonomy): Bacteria > Planctomycetota > Phycisphaerae > Sedimentisphaerales > SM23-30 > JAFGBA01. Next base: position 8,841 of record CAZOCV010000091.1, on the reverse strand, counting down.
AAGTAACCAGTCCGTATTTCACGGCGACCACGTCGCCGGGCTTTTCGAGTCGGTCCGCGGGGCGGTAGCCCGCCTGGCGCAAATCGTCATCAAAGGAAATGCGCCCCCGGCCGGACATATTGTGGCCGTGGTCGGCCAACAGGGTGATTTTCACCCGCCCGCGGCGCTCAAACACCAACTGTTCGCACATCATGTCGATGTCGCGGAGATAGCCCAAAATCGCCTCCCGTCCCCCTTTGGTGCCCAGGCCCGCCGTGCCCACGCTGTAAACGATGGCCGTTCGCGCTCCTTCCGTGCGGCGCAGCACGTCCATCATACTATCTTTTTCCTGATTAAAAACCTGCTGGGGCAGGGAATAAGCCATGGTGTCCCATAAAAAGCCGATGCGGTAATCGAGTTTATTGGCCCAGTCGGCTGCTTCGCCGCTGAGATAAATGTCATTGCCGTTGCGAATGCGGTTCAGTTCCCGGTCGAAATGTTCGGCCTCATAGGCGATGGGCTGGCGGCCGCCGAAAATCCGCTGAAACGCCAGGTCCGTCATCGCCGGGAAGGTGCTGATCATTTTCACCGGCGGATGAAACAGTCGAAAATGACACTGCTCATATAATTCCGCTACCAGCGAATACGGCACGCCATCCAGCGCGATAATAAAATGCGGCGTTGCCTGCGCCGACACCGTGTTCAGGTTTATGCTGACTTCACGGTTTTCGGTCATCGGCTTTTCGCCGCCCAGGCTGGTTTTTTCCTGGGCCGGGGCGAATATCAGTTCCGTTTTACGCCCGTCAGTGCTGAATATCTGCCAGTAATCCGCCTGCCGATCTTCGTCGGTGTCAAACACCAGCACCCGGCGATGGTCGTCGGTGAATTCCTGCCGCAGGGCGCGATTGCTTACCCGCGGCGTCGGATGGCAACCCGCCGACAAGATAATCGTTGTTCCCATTATCCATAAGATGGATAAAAATTTGATTATTTTAAGAGAAGGAGTTGTCATGGTGCTTTTATTGTTCCTCGAATTAAATCGCTGCCGCATCGGTCTGAGCAATGCGGTCATGCGGGCGGAGCAGGCGATAATGGTCATGCCCGACAAGGGCTTCCAGGCGTCGCAAAAAATCCGCCTGCGGGCGTACACCGTTGTCCGTCTGTACAATCACGCGCATATTATTGCCGGTAATGACTTCCACGTACACGGGGCACTTGCCTGGCCGGCTGCGGCACAAGGAGTGCAAATGCTGAAGGTTTTCCGGCGTGGTCTGCCCTTCATCCAGGCGGACATACACCGCGTGGGTGAGAAATTCCTCCGCGCAATTCATATCGTAAACGGCCGTTACCTTGATGGACGGGTCTTCGCGGCGAAAATCCACCGTACCCCGGAGAAACACCATCTGATCCGGCTGCACCAGATATTCATATTGCCCCAGCGTATCCGGGAAAATCACGCCCTCTACCGCGCCGTTAAGGTCTTCGAGCGTGAACATCGCCATTCGCGCGCCGGCGCCGCGGCCGTTTTTCGTGACGCAAAACCGTATGCGCGAAAATATCCCGCCGATAATCACTTCCGTCCCGGCCGGCAGCTTGCCGATGGTGTGCGTATGGCAGGTGCTGTAAAAATGTATCTGCTCGGCAAAATGCGCCAGGGGATGTGAGGTGACATACATGCCCAGCACATCTTTTTCATATTGCAGCAACTGCGACTCCGGCCACGGCGGAACATCAGGCAGTTTGGCGGCGTCAACTTTTACTTCTTCATCGCTTTCAAAGGCATCGAAAAAGCTCAATTGTCCCTGCCGGCGGTCGCGCTGTACGGAGTTTGCCGCCGCCATGGCATCTTCCAGTGCCGCGGCCAGTTGTCCGCGATGACCGCCCAGCGAGTCCATCGCTCCCGCCTTAATCAAAGCTTCCAAGGCTCCCTTGTTAATGGCGCGGGTATCGATGCGCTGGCACAGGTCAAAGAGGCTTTCGAAGCGTCCCTGCTTTTCCCGAATTCTGATTAATTCCTGAACGGCCTTTTCGCCCACACCCTTCACCGCCGCCAGGCCGAAGCGGATGCATTCATCCTGGCGCGGATGGGCCGCATCGTAAGTATTTGGTGCGGTCCGTTCGCCGTTTTGCTGGCGCTGTTTTTGTTCCGTATTGTAAATCACCGTGAAATCGGTGAAGCTTTCGTTCACATCCGGCGGCAGCACCTTGATGCCCAGTTGCCGGCATTCGTCGATGTACTCGGCGACTTTTTCCGTGGACGCCATTTCAAAGGTCAGCAGGGCCGCCATGAACTCGGTCGGATAGTACGTTTTGAAAAACGCCGTCTGAAACGCCAGTATCGCGTATTGCGTCGAGTGGCTCTTGTTGAAGCCGTAGCCGCCGAATTTTTCAATCAGCGCGAAAATTTCCTCCGCCTGCCGCGGTTCCAGGCCGTTGGCGACGCTGCCGGCGATGAAATGTTCCCGCTCCGCCTGGATAATCTCGAATTTCTTTTTGCTGATGGCCTTTATCAGCTTATACGCCCGCGCCAGCGGCAGGTTGCCCAGTCGGTTGAGCATCTGCATCACTTGTTCCTGATACACCATGATGCCGTACGTTTCGGCGAGCACCTCCTCCATAATCGAATGCGGCAGCGACCATTTTTGTCCGTGCTTGCGGGCGTTATAATCACCGATAAGCTGCATCGGGCCGGGTCGATACAGGGCGTTGGCGGCGATGAGGTCTTCGATGCGGTCAGGCTTCATCTTCATCAGCAAGTCCTGCATACCGCCCGATTCAAACTGGAACATGCCCTTGGTGCGGCCCTGGCGGAACAACTCCAGCACGTTCTGATCGCTCAGGTCGATGGCGTTGGGGTCGATATCCACGCCCTTACCGAGCTTGGCCAGTTGCCGTGCTCGTTCGATGGTCGTCAGCGTCCGCAGCCCCAGGAAGTCCATCTTCAGCAGGCCGACTTTCTCCACCGTCGGCCCGTCGTACTGCGTTATCACATCGTCAGAATCCGTCTGTTTATACAGCGGCAGAAAATTATCCAGCGGCTCATCGGCAATCACCACCCCGGCGGCGTGCACCGACGCATGGCGAGCCAGTCCTTCCAGCCGCCTGCCGATGTCAATTACGTCACGGATTTTCTGGTCCGCGGCGTACCATTCCTGAAGCTTTGGCTCCTGGTCCATCGCCTCATCCAGCGTGATGTTGAGCGTTTCCGGAACCAGTTTGGCCAGCTTGTCCGCTTCCGCCAGCGGCACGTTCATGACACGCGCTACATCGCGGATGACCGCCCGCGCCTTCATCGTTCCGAACGTAATAATCTGCGCGACGTGCCCGTATTTTTCCCGCACGTAATTGATAACGTCCGCCCGCCCGTTCTGGCAGATGTCCACATCGATATCGGGCATCTCGCTGCGTTCGGGATCCATGAACCGCTCGAACAGCAGCCCGTACCGCAGCGGATTGACGTTGCTGATATCCAGCACATACCCCACCATCGTGCCCACGCCGCTGCCGCGAGTGCCGCAGGGAATGCCCTGCTTGCGGGCGAAGTGCATAAAATCCCAGACAATCAGAAAATAACCCGAAAAGCCTTTGTCGCGGATAACATTCAGCTCATGGTAGAGCCGCTCCTTGATGGGCGGCGTCATTTTCCCGTAGCGTTTTTTGACGCCTTGCAGGCATAGCTCTTCCAGATATTTTTCTGCCGTTTTGCCGCCCGGCGGCTGGAACGTGGGGGCGTGGCGCTGGGAAAAATTCAGTTCCAGGTTGCACTGTTCGGCGATGAGCCGCGTATTGCTGACGGCTTCGGGCCAATCAGGAAACAGTCCGGCCATTTCCTCGCTGCTTTTGAGATACAATTGCGGCGGGTATTTCATTCGTTTATCGTCATCGAGCGTCTTGCCGGTGCTGATGCAGGTCAAAACTTCATGGGCGCGATAATCATCCGCCGTCAGAAAGTGCACATCGTTGGTCGCCACCAGCCCCAGTCCCATTTTCGCCGCCAGGTCCGCCAGCATGGGATTGGCGGCGTTCTGTTCGGCGCAGTGCGATTGAATTTCCACGAAAAACCGTTCCGGCCCGAACACCCGCGCATAAAATTCCGCCGTCTCGCGGGCTTTTTCCTCCTGGCCGGACAATAAAAAAGTCGGCAGCTCGCCACCCAGGCACGCCGACGCGCAAATCAGCCCTTCGTTAAACTGTTCCAGCACGTCCCGGTCGATTCGCGGCCGGTAGTAAAATCCCTCCAGGTAGCCGATGCTCGCCAGCTTGAGCAGATTTTTGTATCCTTGGATATCCTTGGCCAGCAGCAGCAGATGATAACTGGCCTCGCCGATGCCTTTGGCGTCCCGCTCGGTTCTTGCCCCCGGCGCTATGTACGCCTCCATGCCAATGATGGGTTTGACGCCTGCCTTGATTCCAGCCTGATAAAAGGCCACCGCCCCAAACATATTGCCGTGATCGGTCAGCGCCAGGCTGTCCATGCCCAGTCGTCCGGCCTGCGCCACCAGCTTGTCGATGCCCGCCGCACCATCGAGCAGGCTGTATTCGCTGTGGACGTGGAGATGTGTAAACGATTTTCCTTCCATGATTTATAACTTCATCCGTGTGGTTTCTTGCTGGCTGCTTACCCCCAACATAGCCGGCGGGTTCCGCTGGCGCTGTCGAGGTTTTCCAGGCAATAGTGTATATTTTCCGCTCCGATTTTCCACTCTAAATTGCCGGCAATCCGGCATAAGTCGTTTTCGCGTCGGTCCTTTGGATGAAAAATCGCAATTTAATAGCTAAAACATAATTTATAATATGTTTAATATAAACCAAACAATATAATATTATAATACATATTGTAAAAATTGCAAATAGATTTTTCCAAAATTATCAAAAAATTGAATTTATCGGCAGGAGTTCATTTTGATGAATGTAACCTTTTAATACTTAGACTTTTACCACCATTTTTAAGTTTGTGGGGGAATGGAAATTAGCCTTTGCGGAAGGTATTGGGGGTGTTTATAATAGCCGTTGCGAAAGGAGAACCCGGTCTGCGCCGATTCAAGAGAAGGTCGGCCGGCGGCGGGGGCTATTCGCAGTGTTTCAAACAGAACTAAATATTGGGAAGATATTACCAGCGAAAGGAGATCGCCATGTCCAGTCAGGAAACCTCCGAAACCTCACGTGGTTATGATCTGTTCGGACAGATGCCCTTCACCAAACTTTTTACCGCCTTCCGCAGCGCGATTCAGCCGGGACGATTGTTCCTGGCGCTGGTGGGGGTAGCGGTTCTTTTTGTGGCCGGATTTGTGTTGGATAGAATTTGGGGGGATTCCGCGAAGGTGATGAGCCATCCCACCTCGAACTACGCTGATGAAATCGAAGCCGCGGTCGCGGGGCAGGTGCGGGCGGATGTTTATCGCAGCGAGGCGCAGGCATATTACGAAAAAGAACTTGTTCCCATTTTGACCGACGCTCCTTTTAATGAAACGGGAGATGACGCCAGAAAAATCGTGGCGGACAATGATGCCTATAAAATAATTAAGGAAAAATATCGCGAGAGTCTTTCCGATACCGCCGAGGATCTGGAAAATTGCTATGCGAATCGAAAAAAAGACATTGAAGAGGATTATGATAATAAAATAGATATTGCCCCTCGTGATGAGAAAAAGAACTATGAATTGATGCGCGACAAGGAGCTGGAAGAACTGAAAACAGCCTACAATAATCTCGTCCGCGCGATGGTTTCCGGCCAGGCGGCGCCGGTTGATATGAATAGCTGGATTGACCGGGTAATGGTGGTTAACCCGAAGCTGACCGGCGAAGAGCGCAGCAAGGCCAAAGAGAGCATTGAAAATAAGATAAAGGATTTGAACGAGACCCTGGATCTGGCGCAGGCAAGGGTGTTGTCCCGCAAAGCCTGCGGCCAGGGGATTTTTGAAGCGTTTTTCCAGTTCAAGATGAACCGTTTCCGCGCCGCCGTGCAAAACCTGCTGGCTTTTAATCTTTCCGGCGTGCGCGTCGCCATGACGGATGTTTTCAAAGCCATGAAATGGCTGGTTTGGGAGCATCCTTTGTACAGTGTGTTTTTCTTCGCCATCTGGCTGGTGACGCTGGCTATATTTGGCGGGGCCATTTGCCGTATGGCGGCGCTGCAATTCGCCCGCGATGAGCGCATCGGTCCCATGCACGCCCTGAAATTCAGCCTGAAAAAATTCGGCAGCTTCGTTACCGCTCCACTGGTGCCGCTGGCGATTATCATTCTCATCGGCGTGCTGCTGGCGCTGGGCGGATTGCTGGGCGCCATTCCCGGCGTGGGCGAGATTATCGCCGGTGTGCTGATGCCGCTGGCGCTGTTTGGCGGATTTGTTATCGCCCTGGTCGCTATCGGCCTGACGGGCGGATTCAACCTGATGTATCCGGCCATCGCCGTGGAAGGCTCCGACAGCTTCGACGCCATCAGCCGGTCCTTCAGCTATCTGTTCTCGCGTCCCTGGCGGCTGGGTTTTTATACGCTGGTCGCCTGGATTTACGGGGCGATTTGCTATCTGGTCGTGCGGTTGTTCGTTTTTGTGACGCTGGCGGCCGTACGCTGCGCCGCCGGACTCACTATGAATTTCGGCGGCTCGTCGATGATTTCCGCCCGCGAAAATATGGACGCTATCTGGCCCAAACCGTCCTATTGGAACCTGGTCGGGGATATTTCCTGGGCGACTCTGGGCTGGACGGAATGGATTGGCGCCGGACTTATCTTTATCTGGGTGGCGCTGGCGGCCGGAATCGTGCTGGCCTTTATGTTCAGCTTTTTCTATACCGCCCATACCACGATTTATTTCCTGCTGCGGCAGCGGGTGGACGCCACGGACCTCGAAGATGTTTATATCGAAGAGCCGATGGAAAATTTGCTTGAGGAGGCCAAACCTGCTCCGGCCGCGGCGGAAACGTCGCCCGAATCCGCCCCAACCGGCGGCGAACATACCTCAACCACTCCAGATGTACCTCCATCACAAGGATAATTTCCATTGCTTAAATAAGGTTTTCTCAGACGCGGGCCAACCACCCGCGTCTTTTTTTTGGCAGGTTGCCGATGGGGGATAATCCACAAATTGTTTTGGGCCGCCCATATGTGCGAATTTGAGCATATTTAGTTTCTTACCCGATAATAAAGCAAGGGATAACGGTATCGGTACGTTTGATACAACAGGTATTAGTTATTGAAAACGCAGGTAAAACAGGCGGCGAAATGGTTTTTGGGCCATAGCGGGGCGGCCTCGCTGGCGGTTCGCTGGCGACGACGGGGGGGCGGTTTGTGGACGCTGACCTACCACCATGTCCATGACATCTCCCGATTGCATCGGCCGTTTGATAATGATCCGGGCACAGCGCCGGACGTTTTTGATAAACAGTTGGCCTATCTAAGTCGGCATTTTCAGTTTATCGACGGGGATGCGTTACGCGGCCATTTCGTGCAGGGGCAGCCTTTGCCCGAAAACGCCTGTTTGATAACGTTTGATGATGCTTATGCGGACGTCCTGCCTTATGCCGATGACGTATTGGCCAAATACGAAGCGCACGCGGTTATGTTTGTGCCAACCGGATTTATCGAGACGAAGCGCATGTACTGGTGGGACAGCCTGCTATGGGCGTGTTTTGATGACTCTCGTAAGCGGCTGGCGGCCGGCGACTGGTGTGTAACGCTTCGGAGCGAACAGGATCGATTCGCTGCTTATGTGGACGGGGTCAGATATTTTCGCCGCGTTAGTACTGAGGGACGGCGGCGGTTTGTCGAAGCCCTCAATGCCATAAACGTGCCCGATGGGCCGCAATGCGCCCGCATGACGTGGGAGCAGTTGCGCCGACTGGACCGGCGGCGCTGGACCATCGGGGCGCATACCATCGACCATCCGGTGGTGAGCGATTTGCCTTACGAGGAACAGGTTCGTCAGTGGCTCAACTCGCGTGCATTGCTGGAAAATCGGCTGGGCGAGGAAATCTGGTGCGGGGCGTTTCCTTTCGGCGAACCCGAACTGATGGATGATATGTCCGGCGGGGCCGTAGCGGACGCCGGCTTGCGAGCGTGTTTTACGCAGCGGGCGGGCGTTTATCAGGAAGGTGATGATCCGTTTTGCATTCCGCGTTTTGGCATTGCGCCGCGCGACGACTTTGCCTTGAAATTAGCAGGCATTTACGATTCGTCATTGGTTCGTCGCTGCCTGGGAGTGAGTTCATGATTGTTTTAGGCATTTCCGCACTGGATAAAGAAAGCACCGCCAGCCTGGTCTGCGACGGCAAACTGGTCGCGGCCGTATCGGAGGAGCGTTTTAGCCGCGTCAAGCAGCAAAAAGGGTTTCCTTATCGCTCCGTGGAATGGCTATGCCGCGATGCCGGCATTAACACATCCGATATCGACGCGGTGGCGTATCCTTTTTTTGCGGCCGCACAGGAAGAGACCATGCGTAATCGCAGTCTCCGCCGCCATATAGTGCTCAACTGGCGGGAAAAGCAGCCCTGGGGGTATAAACTGTCGCATACGCTGCGCGCCGCACGGATGATGTGGCGGGAGCGCAATACCTTTTTGCGGGAGTTTGATACGGACCTGATGAAAGGCTTACAGGCATTAAACCTGACGAACAAACTGCACCGTTATGACCATCAGGATTGCCATGCGGCCGCAGCTATTTACACCAGCGGCTTTGAGCGCGCCCTGGCGGTGACGATTGATAATTACGGCTCCGGCGCAGCGGCGGCGATATATCGTTTTGAACGTGACGACCTGACGGAACTGCTGCGCGTGCCGTATCCCAATTCGATGGGTATTTTTTACGCGCTGGTGACGAAAAATCTGGGATTTCGCCCCGACCGGCACGAAGGCAAGATTCTCGG
>CAZOCV010000090.1:293-14060 GCA_964578395.1 uncultured Pirellulales bacterium | reverse complement strand
GGCCGGCCGAGGTGACTGGCGAGAATCAGCCGCCCGCCCTGTTTGATGGCTTCGCGGATGGTCGGCAGCGCCATTTGAATGCGCCGGTCGTTGGTAATCACGCCTTTTTCATCCAGCGGCACATTGAAATCCACGCGAATGAATACTTTTTTGCCTTTAACGTTAATGTCGGCAATCGTCTTCTTGGCCATAATCGCACCTTTCCGTTAAACGACTCAAATCCTATCGGTTTGTCGCCCTGAGCACAGCGAAGCGTCTTTCTTCAACAGCAAAGGAAAGATTCTTCGCCCGCCTTTGGCGGACTCATAATGACAACTATGCAACACCGCCGTTTTGTTAGAAAACCCAAAAAACAGGAGCCTGTCATGCCGACAGGCTCCTGAAACGCTGCTTATATCAGACCGGCCACTTTGGCAATCATGTCCACGGTACGGCAGGAATAACCCCACTCGTTGTCATACCAACTAACCACTTTAATCAACTTGCCGCCCTCTTTGGGAATGACCATGGTGCTAAGCGAATCAAAAATGCTCGAATGAGAATTTTTGATGATGTCGCTGGAGACAATCGGGTCTTCGCAGTAGGCAAGAATGCCCTTGAGTTTACCTTGAGCGGCGGCCTTTACGGCGGCATTGATTTCCGCGACCGTAACGCTCTTCTTCAACTGGGCTGTCAGATCCACCACGCTCCCGGTAATGACCGGCACCCGCATGGAGAACCCATCGAGCTTGCCGTTGAGGTCCGGGATGACTTTGCCCACCGCGCGGGCGGCGCCGGTGGTCGTCGGGATAATATTCTGAGCGCCCGCACGAGCACGACGCAGATCCTTATGCACCAGATCGGCGATGTTCTGGTCATTGGTGTAAGCATGAATCGTCGTCATCATACCCAGCTCGATGCCGAAAGCCTCATGCACCACTTTGGCCAAAGGCGCCAGGCAGTTGGTCGTGCAACTGGCGTTGGAAACACAATGATGTTCGCGTTTGAGCGTATCATCATTCACGCCCATCACAATGGTGGCATCAATGGCGTCTTTGGCGGGCACCGTCAGAATAACCTTCTTGGCCCCGGCTTTGAGATGGTCGCCATAACCGCCCTTTTCCGTCTCCCGCGAGGTAAACACGCCGGTCGATTCCACCACCACCTGAACGCCCATATCCGCCCACGGCAGCGCCGACGGGCTTTTCTGGTTGAGCACTTTCACGCTTTTGCCGTTGATTACCAGAGCGCCATCCTTGACGGCCACCGTCCCCTGGAAAGGACCAAATGCCGTATCGTATTTAAGTAAATGGGCATTGGCTTCCAGAGGGGCCAAATCGTTGATCGCCACCAGTTGGAATTTATCCGGCTGCGCTGCCATAATCCGCGTCACCGTACGCCCGATGCGTCCAAAACCGTTAATTGCTACCTTAATGGGTGCCATTTATAACTCCTTTTTTCAAAATGGTTAATATTCCTTTATACCTTTGGGGTGTTCAGTATTTGGCCGATAAAACATCTCTCGGCGCAAAACCTCCACCCCGTCTGCCTTAGTAGATTACCGCTTGCCGGCGGCTAGTCAAGTGCCTTTTGAATCATCCGAATCAATATGCAAGATATTGGCATAATACTCATTCTTGCCCCGTATCAAACTATGCTTTATACTATTTTTTTCGCCATGAATATGGCCGACTAGTGGATATGTATTCGGAAGGACTTATTTGGCACCACGCAACAAAGAAATGATGCAAAGCCGTAAACTGGCCAAGGCGGCCGCCCAACTGGCTGAAGACCGCCACTGCCGCGACATCGTCGTACTGGAAGTGGCGAGCTTCAGCCCCGTCGCCCGACATTTCGTCATTGCCACCGGCACCAGTGAGCAGCAGCTTCGCTCTATCGGCCATGAACTCATCGGCCTGGCCAAAGAAATGGGATTCAACGCCTTTGGTCGGGCGGGGTTGCATCAGGGGCGCTGGGTGGTCCTCGATTTTGTCGATGTGGTCGTCCACCTCTTCGATGAGGAATTCCGCCGGTTTTATGACCTGGAAATGCTCTGGGGCGACGCCCCCAAGGTCCGCTGGCGTCGAAAAAACACCCCCAAAGCTCCCCTCGAATAGAAAATCGTTATCGCCGCGGGTAGATGCGGCTTAATTTCTTTTATCAAAAATCAGGAGGTCCGCATGTTCAGGCGTTTTTTATTAATCAGTGTTTGTCTCTGCTGCTGGGTCATGGGCTGCGCAAATGTTGACCGACAAACTCCCCCGGCGGCGTGTCCGGCGAAACTGCTGGCGAAAAAACCGGTGGCGGTGGTGTGTTATGGCGATTCCATCACCGCCGGCAGCCGGGACTATAAATGGCCGGATTTATTGCAGCAGCAACTGGACCGCAGCGCGGCGGGTAAATTCCAGGTGATTAATCGAGGCTTCAGCGGTGAAACGAGTGTCGGGGCGTTTTACCGTTTGCGCGATCATATTTTCCCCCTCATGCCCGCGATTGTGCTCATTGAGTTCGGTATTAACGACGCCAGTTCACCTTACTGGGGCGATCAGTCGCGGGTCAACCTGGACGAATATCGTCGTAAAATGACGGGTATATGCCAGGCCATCCGGGCGCAGGGCGGCTATCCGGTGTTTATTATCAATCATCCCCTAAAACAGCCAGACCTGAGCCGGGTGCAGGGTGACGAAGCGCGGGTGAAGAAAGTCACCGACACCTGGACCCGACCGGGCAACGGCCAAAACCCTGCAGACACGCTGGCGATATACAATAATACCGTCCGCGATATTGCCGCACGACTGGGTGTTCCCACGATTGACCTGCCAGCGCTGATGGCCCAACGCAACCTTGTGCCCCAGGATATCCTTACCGATGACGGCATACACCTCTCGCCCAAAGGTTTTGCATTATACGCCGAAATGGTCCACGAGGGCTTTGTGACGATGGTGAAGTGATGAAAAAATATTTCTTACAAATTTACGATTGAATCGTATATTTGCAAGAAGTATAATATCTTTATGTACAAAAGGAACTTACAAACAAATTTATTATCTGTTTTAAGCCGCTACCCTATAGTAACCCTCACTGGTCCGCGGCAATCAGGCAAATCTACTTTGGCCAAAATGGCGCTGCCTGAATATACCTATGTTTCACTAGAAAATCCGGACCACCGCAACTTCGCTTTGACGGATCCCCGCGGATTCCTGGACCGGTATTCTTCGCGAGTCATTTTGGATGAAGCCCAGCGGGCGCCGGATTTGTTCAGCTATCTTCAGGAACGGGTTGATAATCATCCTCAACCAGGCCAATATTTGCTCTCCGGTTCGCAAAATTTTTTACTGACCGAACGGATAACGCAAAGTCTGGCCGGGCGTTGTGCCGTGCGGTTTCTGCTGCCTTTCAGTTATGCTGAATTACAGCGCCGTGAGGCCGTCAATCCTTTGGATGATGAAAATATTCGACCGCCTCGCTCATCCGCTGCGCCAACCCTGGAAGAGTTGCTTTTCACGGGAGGTTATCCCCGGATATACGATCAAAAGCTGCCGCCGCAGGAATGGCTGGCCGATTATTTTCATACCTACCTGGAACGAGACGTTCGACAACTGGTGCACATCGGCGATCTGGAAACATTTGGCCGATTTGTGCGTTTATGCGCCGGCCGCTGCGGACAGTTGATGAATATGACATCCCTGGCAAATGATGCCGGCATATCCACAGACACCGTGCGCCGCTGGCTTTCGGTATTGCAGGCCAGTTTTATTATTCATTTGCTGCGGCCGCATCATCGCAACTTCAATAAACGCCTGGTGCGTTCGCCTCGATTATATTTTTTGGATACCGGCCTTTTGTGTTATCTGTTGGGCATTCGCCGCAGGGAGGACCTCCAGCCCCATGCCCAACGAGGGGCGATCTTCGAATCATGGATTATCTCCGAAACCCTCAAAGCCTGTTATCACCAAGGCCGCGAAGCGGATATGTATTTCTGGCGGGATTCCACCGGCCATGAAGTTGATATGGTGCTGGAACGACCCGGCACGCTGTATCCCGTTGAGATTAAATCCGCGCAAACCTTTCACCCCGACTTTCTGGCGGGGCTCAAATACTGGGGAAAGCTCACGGGTCGGGCGCAGGCATGCGGCAGTTTAATTTACGGCGGGTCCGAAAGTTACCGGCGCGAAGGATTCGATATTCTCTCCTGGCAAGACTGGACCTGATAAAACCGCGTAGGGCCGCGAGCCATTCGTAAATACGCGGCGAGGGTTTAATTGCTGACGCCGCGAAATTCCACGACATCCTTGCCGCCGCTGCGTGTGGCGACAATTTTTACCGGCCCGCTCATCTCGCGTTCGATAAGCTGCGTGGCCGGGCCGATTTCCAACCTCACGCCGGGATAGATAACCTTCTGTACGATAATAACGCCTTTGCAGATTTTTTTATTTTCCTCTTCGATGGCGGCGATGCGCTGCTCGATGGCGTTGAGGCGTTTTTTGGCCGCTTCAAGTTCCACGGCGATTTTCTTAAGCTCTTCGTTGGGTTTGCCGCGGCAGCTTTGCAGCAGAATTTTCGCGCGGGGCATATTCTGGCCGATCTGCTTGACCAGAGCATCTTTTTCACGGCCGAGCCTGCTTAGCTCGCGTTCGGCGAACGGATTTATCGCCGCGCGAACCAGCGTCTGCACGCCAGAGTTGCTGCCCAGCACGGGCAGCGTGATATCACCGGCCGCCGTCATCCGCCCGCCGTGCACGGCCCCTTTGGCAAGGGTAATCGCGCCGCGGGCGTTCACGTTGGCGTGTACAATTTCCGAATCGATATTAATATCGCCTTCCACCCAAACCGACGCATTGGAAATGTATTTGGCGACCAGGGCGTTCTTGACTTCAATCGCCGCCTTGTCCTTGCCGGCAATGCCCCGCTGAATCGTCAGATTGCCGCCGCAAATAATCCGCGCCCCTTCAATCACACCGTCAATATTCAGATCATGCCCGGCCTTCACTTCGAACAGGTCCTTCACGTTGCCCTTGATATTAATATCGCCGTTGAAATGAATATTGCCGGTGGCAAAATCAACGTCGGTTTTAATGTTGAGCACCGGCGAAACAAACAGCTTGCCGGACTCCAGATGAACTTCCCCATCGCACGCCGCGATGAAGGTAGCGCCGTCAGCCTGACATTTTACATTATCTCCCACCTCCAGTTTAAATTCCGGCACGTCTTTGGGCGCGATATCCGCACCTAAAACGTTTTTGCCCGGTTTGCCCGGCGTGGTGGGATGCAAAACGCCGATATTCTCCCCCTGCTTGACCAGCGCCAGGCCGGAACACTGATAAAAACTGGCGCGATCGGCGTCCGAAGCCTCATCAGCCAGTTTATGGCGTTTTTCCGGATCGAGTTTTTCCGCCCATTGAAAAAATCCCGGCTTTCCGGCCGTAGGCGGCGTCGCCTTCGCCAGAACCGGTTGGCGATCGGATAGTTCAGGATTTTGCAGCGACGCCAGAACCTCCTTGATACGCTGCTTCATCGGCTCGTTAATCTCAACCCGCTGCTCGGTCAGCGCCGCCATCACGTCGTCAAAAGAAACGGCGTCTTCCGGTTTATATTGGCCCAAATCGAGGATAGCCTCGGATTGGTCGGGTTTGATTTTAACGCACCAAGTCATCTATTTTACCTATCTTGTTTCCTATTTTACCTGTCTTCAAAATGATGCCGCAATCCCACTAAATATTACAATATAATTCCAGCGTGCGCCGTGAAATTTCGTCCCAGGTCAAATGTTCCACATCTCGCCGTGCCTGGCCGCCGAGGCGATTTCGCAACGCCGGATTATCTATCAGGCAAACCAGCAAATCCGCCAAATCGCCTCCGCCCGATTGCAACAGCAAACCGTTTTCCCTGTGGCGTACGATATCAGTAATGCCGCCAACAGGTGCGGCGATAACAGGCAAGCCCGCCGCCATTGCTTCTACCAGCGTCAACGGCAAACCCTCGCTAAGCGAAACATTGACAAAAATATCCGCTACGCGGCAATACGCCGCGATATCTTCATGCGGCACCACACCCGTTGCGTGAAACCATGACGCAGCCGGAAAAGATGTGCCGGGAATCGCCAGCAATCGCACCTGGGGCCGATGAGCATATAATGTCTCCATAGTCCGATGCACCAGCAAAGCGTTTTTGACCCGATCCTCACAGCGCCCAATGAAAAGAATAACCATGTTGTCCGGAGAAAAACCTAAACGCCGGCGCAAGTCATCCCGGCCCGGCAGTGAACTATTTTCAGACGGCTGCCAACCGTTAGGAATCACCGTGATTTTTTCCGGCCGGACGAAAAAGCATTTCCGCGTCCAGGCTTTCACGTGCCGGCTGACCGCAATAACATGATCGGCGTATCGCGCCCACTGGCCTTCCATCAGGCTGCTGTAATAACACCGCCAGTTCCCCCACCAGCGGCAGGCAATCATAAATTCCAGGGCCGAATTGTGTAAGGTGTGCACCCAGCGCTGCCCCGCCCGACGCCAGAGTTGGCCGCGCCAAAAGTCCCGGCAATAAAAACCGCTATGCGTATGGATGATATCGAATTTCCCCGGCTCAAATTCACGCAAAGGCCGGCAGCCGGCGGCTAATCCCCTATCGTCCGGTGTACAATACACCTCTGCCGCCACGCCCTGCCGTCGCAATGCCGCCGATACCGACAGAATATGCTTTTCCACCCCGCCGGCATTGCTCAAGCTGACGGGAATACACTGAGCAATTCGCAATGTCATGTCTGATTTATCGGCAAATCGATACCCGCCTGCCAAAAAACGCCTCGTTTATGGCGTGAATCATTTACATCTTACAAGTTTTTGACGCTTTTTGGCCAAAACGACGATAAAAAGGAACCATGATAATGATTCTGCAAAACTGGAATGACATCGGAACCGCCTGCAAGTTCCTGTCTCAAAATAAGTTACCCAAACATCAAAGCCCGGAAAAGAATTGGGATTTATATCACCTTTATCATTTGGTCGCCGAAAAGAACCGCTCGGCAGCAATTATTGATTTGGGATGCAGCGGGCTGGATACGCTTAAGTTATTGTCTTATATGGGCTTTACAAACCTGCAGGGCGTGGATCTTCATATCACACTTCTGGACTATGCCAGGCAATTGGCTCAATGGAAACGGCTACAATTCGCCCGCCGGCCCTATCGGCTGCGACGGGGCGATTTGATGCAAACTCGTTTTGCCGCAAGCAGTTACGATATAGTCACCTGCATTTCGGTCATCGAGCACGGCGTGGATATGGAACGGTTTCTGGTCGAAGCGGCCCGCCTGCTCAAGCCCGGCGGCCAACTTTTTGTCACGGCCGATTACTGGCAGACGCCCATCGACACCTCCGACGTTGAGAAGCAGTTCAGGCTGCCCTGGAAGATTTTGTCGCGGCAGGACATTGAAAAAATGGTGCTTATCGCCGGCCAAAAAGGGCTTAAACCCGCCGGAAATGAGCACATCCCCCCTTGCGCTGAACCTTGTGTCACCTGGAACGGCAAGGATTTCACCTTCATCGCCCTGGAATTTGTAAAAATCACATAATCCATATCCTGGCGGGAGGTGTTTTTGCACCCCGCCCGGTTTTCTTGCCGGTTACCGTTGACGACCACGGCAAACCCTTTTAGAATAGCCGCCTTATGGCCGCACCCCCGGAACCGGGATGCGGCCGATGCCGAGCCGAAGTGGCGGAATAGGCAGACGCGCGGGATTCAAAATCCCGTCCTGGCAACAGGGTGAGGGTTCGATTCCCTCCTTCGGCAGTACGGCGGCCCGCGCCGGCTATGGTTTGGGGCTTAATCACAAGGCACGATCATCATCCCATGTGAAAACCCTTAGATACGGGAAGATTTTTCCCGATGTTATTCGCCCCCGCCTCGCACTCATCCGCCATACTCCTTTCAAAAAAAACAGGCGGCCGGGTTGGGGCCGCCTATTAGGAAAAGATGCCAGACGTTGTTATGGACGCGGTGTGATTTATAACACTACCGAGACGATGCCGGCGCTGGGCGCGGACGCCCCGGCGGCGTTGATGGCCGTCACGCGATACTGCATCTCGATACCGCGCGGCTGATTAAGCATAAAATAATAATTTCTGAAAATTTTTAGCCACGAAAGGACACGAATTTTTTAAATCGTATTCAGAAACCAGAAGAAAACCTATTACTCACGGAGCCGCCAAGGCACGGAGAAGAAAAACCCCTTTGTGTCTTTGTGTCTTTGTGCCTCTGTGAGAAATATATATAGCCGCAAAAGATCGCAAAGAGCGCAAAAATAGACATGATGAACAAGATGGACCGGATTTAATCCTGTAAATCCTGTAAATCATGTCAAATTATTTTTAACCACGGATTTCACGGATTACACCGATTTCAAAGCCATTTTTGACCACGAAACACACGAAACAGGCGAAAATAAAGCCATTTTGAATCGCGGATTGCCTGGATTTTTGTCATTCTGAACGCAGTGAAGAATCTCTCTTGGGCCGCAGAGAGCGCAAAGACCGCATAGAAATTGTTAGACGCTGATTCCGCAGGTTAACGCTGATTTCGTGGCGCGGGCATCCTTGCCCGCGATAATATGGCCCCAGTCGCGGCAAGACTGCCGTAAGTTATTGTATTATCATCCCTTGCAGCGGGCAGCCTAAGGTAGCGCCGGCGTCTCGCCGGCAAGGAGTTCCCACCGGGATATCCTTATATATAAGGATTGACAGAATTCCCCGCCGCCTTTAGGATAACGCCCGATAATTCGGCGGAACTCTTCCCGCCCTCGGCGGGGGAATAATTTCGCTGCGCGAGAAAAAATCGAATATCGCCCCGGTATTTTTGAAAATTTTCGGGTAAAGTCCGATATCGGGCGAAAAACTCCCGCCGTGGGCGGCGGGAAAAAATTCGCTGACGCGAGAAAAAATCGAATATCGCCCCGGTATTTTTGAAAATTTCCGGGAAAGGTCCGATATCGGGCGAAAAAAAAGACGCGGCCTGTTAGTACCGCGTCAGGTTGCTCCGTGGAGCCGCCCACCTGAAACAGGGGGCTGCCTGCGACTTTTCTCTTGTTATGAAAAGCAGCAGGCCGGGATCAATTACACTAATATTATTTTTAGGGGATTAGGGTGGACATGTCAAACAAAATTTGGTAGATTTGTGACTCAATTTTATTTTTATCTTTCCCAGGGATGGGATTATTTGTCCGGAAAGGGGCAACGATGAGTAAGTATGTGTTGGGATTGGACTTAGGGCCGAGTTCGGTCGGCTGGGCGGCGATTCGTGTAAATGATAACGGTGATTTTGATGGTTTTATGGATTTGCCAGACAAAACACCGGAGGGAAAACCCAAGACAATACCGGCAATTGGGGTTAGGGTTTTCCCGGCAGGAGTGGATAATTTTGGGCAGGGCCAAAAGGAGGCCCCGCGCAATCAAAAACGCCGCGAAAGTCGAGGAATGCGAAGGCGGCTGCGCCGAGCCCGCGGGAGACGGCAACGGGTATTGAGATTATTACAGGAAAACGGATTGGCGCCTACGGACAAAGAAGCCGTCAACAACCTTCAGAAACTCGATCCCTATGAACTACGCGCGAAAGGCGTTACGGATAAATTAACCGTGGACGAATTCAGCCGTATTGTTTTGCATATCGCCAAACGCAGGGGATTTAAATCCAATCGCAAAGGCGAAAACAAGGATGATGACCGGGGTAAAGTCAAAGAAGGCATGGGACGGCTGGCGACGGAAATGGGGGATAAAACCCTGGGGCAATTTTGGCATCAGAAGTTACAAGAAGATCGGTTGAAAGGAATACGCAACAAAGGAAATTATCAATGGGTGGCGCAACGGGGACAATATCGTGAGGAGTTTCGCCGGATATGGGACTGGCAGCGCCGTATGGATGGTACGATTTTTACGGATGACTTAAAGAAGCGTTTTGAAAAATTACTATTTGAGCAAATTCCCTTTGAATTGTCCAAAAGCAAGAAGCGTAAAGTTATCGGCAAATGTACGTTGCTGCAACGAGAACAACGCTGTTCCTTATCGGAGCGGATGGCACAGGAATTCAGGCTGCGGCAAAAAGTAAACGATCTTCGAGTTAATGGGGTTGAACTTGATTTAAATCAAAAGAATACGCTGACAGACAGTCTGATGTATAAAAAAAACAGCGAAATTGCGGGTGTGCGCAAAATCTTAAAACTTGCAGATTCCGATGTTCTTAATTTTGAATATGAAGGCAGTCTTACGATACCAGGTAATGCGATAGATTATCAATTGGCCCAAAACAAGTTATTCGGCAAGGCCTGGAAAAAACTGCCAGAAGAAACTAAAGAAAAAATATGGCAGGATATTCTGCAATACATGAAACGTCCGGATCTGGAAACAGAAGCCCAAAGCGAAGCAGAGGCAAAAGCTTTTGGTGAGGAATTGGAAAAAAAATATAGCATTGAGCTTGAACAACCGGAAAATATAAGGACCATTTCCTTGCCAGATGGGCATGTGCGCTATTCTAAAAAAGCCCTGGAATGGATCGTACCCAAAATGCGGGAGGGGATGGGGCTTTATCAGGCCATCGAATCGGTTGCGAAAGAAGCGGGCTTTAAACAAACCTGGCGGGTGCAGAAGCATTTGCCGCAACCTGATCGGGAACATGGCGTCGAAATTACCAATCCCACCGTGCGAACTACGCTCTATGAAGTTCGTAAAGTGGTTAATGCGTTGATACGCGATTTGGGCAAGCCTGAACGCATAATGATTGAATTGCCGCGAGAATTCAAGGCGGACAAGAAACACCGGCAGGAAATTATCCAGGGACAGACGGAAAATCGTCAAATATGGGAAGATTGCGAAAATCGCATACGGGAACATCGAGGATGGGGCGCTGAGGTTCAGGTTGGCGCGCAAGACCGCATAAAATATCGTTTATGGGAAGAACAGGGTCATTATTGCCCCTATTGCGGCAATAAAATAAGTATTAGCGAGCTTTTAGGCGGTGATAGAGAGACGGATATTGACCACATCCTGCCTTATTCAATGAGCCTGGATAATTCGATGAATAACCGTGTGGTATGTCACAGCAAATGCAATCAGGATAAAGGGCAAAACACACCGATTAGCTGGCTGGGCAAGGATTCCCCACGCTGGCAAAAGATCGAGACCGCACTGGAAGCTGAGCGGTTTGGCGATAATGTGCGCAAATGGGAACGGTTTTTTGTTCTCAATGTGGAAATTTCGGAGAAATATACACCCACTCGATTGTTACAAGAGACTTCCTACATCGGTCGTGAAGTATGTAAATACCTACAGCGACTATATCGACCAGAGGTTGCAAAAGACTGTATTGGAACAACCAAAGGTGTCATAACCGCCGAATTACGTAATGTATGGGAACTGAATCCGATATTGCGAGAAGGAGAAGTCGGGCCGAAAAATCGAGGGGATTTGCGTCACCATGCCATTGACGCGGCTATTACGGCAGTAACAACTCCGAAATTACTCAATAATATAACTCGCGTGTTAAAGGAGCATTGGCCTCAACGGCCCTATCAGATATCAGGAATTCCCAAACCGTGGATAAATTTTGGCAAAGATTTAGCTAAAGCTGTCATGCAAGTGCGGATATCTCATCATCCTCAGAGAAAAATACAAGGAGCATTACATGAAGAAACCAATTATTCGAAAGAAAATAACGGTCCTCACACAGGAAAATATATTACGCGAAAGGCATTAGCTAAAATCTCAAAAGATGAAATTGATCGGATATGTGATGAAAAAATCAAGGAGCTTGCGAAGGACAGATTGTTGGAATTTAATGGAGATGTCAAAAAGGCTTTTGGGGAAAATCCGTTGTCATTTCCTAATCAAAAAGAAAATGCCATTATCATTAAACGGGTTAGATTATGGAAAACATCAGATACGATGTTTGAGATTCGTAACAATGATGAAGAAGAAAACGGTGTTTGGGTTAAACCCGATACAAATCATCATGTAGAAATATTTACTTTTAAAGGGAAAAAGGGAAGAGAATTTGTGTGTTATGTATATTCGATGTGGGAAATAGCCAAGCGAATAGCTGAGGCTGCCAAGTATAAAAGAAAAACAGGTCAATTAACAAAAAATTTGATAATTGTTGGTCGACATCCCGACCAGAAATATGCTGAAGCTCAATTTTATATGTCATTGGCTGTAGGGGACATCGTCAGCATGAAAAATAAGGATGGGCAACAAGTTTATACTAAGATAACCAGCATTTCCGGAAAATCGGATAGTCCAAGGAAAATAGAAATGGATTTTAAGGAAATTCATGTGGGTGACGTTCAAGATTTAAGTAAAGATGAACAAAGGAAAATAAGACAAAAAGTCCGTATTCAATCACTATCCGATTTTTCCAAACGAAATGTTCGCAAATTAGAAGCGGACGCCTTGGGGCGTTTCCGCTGGGCAGAAAAGAAATATTGGGGTCAAGTTGATTAAGCGGATTGTGGAAATATCGCGGAATGGGGCGAGACTGAGCGTGCGGTATGGGCAGTTGGTGGTGGAAAGCCGCGATGGGGAGGGGCCGCGGCAGATACCGTGCGAGGATATCGGGCTACTACTGGTGGATCATCGGGCGGTTACATATACGCACAGTGTTTTTACGGAGTTACTGAATCAGGGGGCGGGGATTGTCTTGTGCGGGGATGACCATCATCCGGCGGGCATGATTCTGCCGACCAATGCCAACAGCGTGCAGACCCAGCGGATGCGGGAGCAACTGGCGGCGAAAGAGCCGCTGAAAAAGCAATTGTGGCGGCAACTGGTGCAGGCCAAAATTCGCCATCAAGCGGTGGTATTGGGCAAAGACCATGAATTATACCGGCCTTTACGGGAACTGGCGGCTGCCGTACGCAGCGGCGATGCCGGAAACATTGAGGCCCAGGCGAGCAAGCGGTATTGGCAGGCGTTTCTGGGGGAATTGAATTTCCGGCGTCGGGTCGATGGACGACCGCCCAATAACCTGCTCAATTATGGCTATGCCATATTGCGGGCGGCCGTAGCGCGGGCTTTGGTAGGGGCGGGATTGCTGTGCAGTGTGGGGCTGTTTCATCGTAATAAATACAATGCCTTTTGTCTGGCGGATGATATCATTGAGCCATTCAGGGGATTTGTGGATGCGCGGGTGCGGGATGTATGGGAGCGGGAAGACGTGGGCGAAGAACTGGACCAGGGTTTGAAAGGGGAAATGCTGGATGTTCTCTATCGGGAAGTGATTATTGACGGGCAAAAAGGCCCCCTCATGGTCAGCCTGCATAAGACAGCGGCGTCGCTGGTGCGTTGTTTTGCGGGCGAGGGGAAAGAACTGGCCTTGCCGGACGTATGATAAGCGGGTATCGGGCGATGTGGGTATTGGCAATGTTTGACCTGCCGACCGACAGCGAGCGGGCGCGGAAGGATTATACGCATTTTCGTAAATCCTTGTTGAAAGATGGGTTTACGATGCTACAATATTCGGTATATATTCGCCATTGCGCCAGCGAGGAAAACGCTGCGGTGCATTTTGAGCGGGTAAAAAACGCCCTGCCGCCCGATGGGGAGGTGCGGGTGATGATGATTACGGATAAGCAATATGAGCGGATGCAGACATTTTGGGGCAAAAAACGCAAACCGACGCCGGAATTGCCCAAGCAATTGGAGCTTTTTTAGCGGGCGGTTGCGTCGTAACTACTTATTATTCAGCCACTTCGGCGGGGTCTAGTGTAATCGATCCCGGCCTGCTTTCAATTCATAACCGTCAGGATGCACG
>CAZOCV010000090.1:0-283 GCA_964578395.1 uncultured Pirellulales bacterium | reverse complement strand
AATTCATAACTCAAGCTGTAACGCATTATCGCTGGCTTGTAGTGTAATCGATCCCGGCCTGCTTTCAATTCATAACGTAATATGCGAGACGCACAATCGAAGCATGAGTGTAATCGATCCCGGCCTGCTTTCAATTCATAACTCACAAGCGAGATAAGCTGGTCGGTCTGCTAGTGTAATCGATCCCGGCCTGCTTTCAATTCATAACCGAACCTGCAATGTACGCCTACTTTCATCCAGTGTAATCGATCCCGGCCTGCTTTCAATTCATAACCCGAGACAT
>CAZOCV010000089.1:1953-14188 GCA_964578395.1 uncultured Pirellulales bacterium | reverse complement strand
GTTGATGCGTTTCTATCAATTCCGCTAGTCGGCGGGTTAAATCATTCACTGTGCCATCGTAAAAATATGGTTCGCTGGCGGGCGAGTTTGCCTTGTCGACGATTTCCGGGTAAGATAATCGATCCGGCAGCAGTGGCCAGGCGCCGGCGGCGATGGCTTCGATGATGCTGAGGCCGAAAAATTCGTGGTTGGCGGTGGAGACTACCACATCCGCATCGGCTAACGCCTGCTCATACGCCTGACGCGAAGATTGATAGCCCCAGTGAACGATGCGGTCGGCAAATTCCTGCCGGGCCTGCGCGAAAATTTCCGGCTGGTCGCGGAATTGTTCACCAATCACGCTAATGCGAAACGCCAGTCCCTTTTGTCTTAATCGCGATAGCGCTGTGAAAAAATCCTCCGGGTTTTTGTCATGCTCCCAGCGTGCGGCCCATAGAATGTGCAGCGGCCCGGCCTTATTTTTTCGTTCGCCTTTGGGTGGCGTAATTCCTGGGGGTTGAATGCTTGATTTAGAGCGTATTCGTTCAACGGCGTCGAACGGTTGATAATCCGGCATTCGTCGCAAGAACGTCGTAATCGCCGTTAAGAATTCCTCCCGGTGAAACGCTGAATTAAACCACACCGCTTTAGCCGCCAGCGCCGTGGTGATATTGGTCATGGCGAACTGATAATCGCGCTCGCTCTCGACCCGCACGGGATAGGTCAACTGGTTTTCGTGGAAATATACTACCGCCGGGATTTGTAATTCAGGCATTAACCCGCGAAACTCGGCCAGGTTCAGCATATCGCTGCAAAACAATACATCCCATCGCTGGCCCGCCGCCAACCGTTTACGTATTTCGTCGGCAAAGGTAATTGCCCCATGCCGCATCCGCCACTTCCACTTGTAGGCCGGCAGCGTTAGCAACGTCCACTCGTGGCGGCTATGCGCCACCCACCCATCCAGAAACGCCCGATGGCTGCCCCCATAATAACTTTCCAGCGCCAAACATCGCACGTTCAATTCCTCATCATCACATGTACGGAGTTCAGCCTTCAGGCTGGCCGTTTGCCCACACCACTCGAATATTATAAACGGCCAAGCTGAAGCTTGAACTCCAAACTTAGCCTGTTGTGCAGATTTCCAGCGGCGCTAAATCCGCCTCCTGCAACAGCCGGCCGGCGGCAATATCCTGCTGTGCGGTTCGCCCGACAATCTCGTTGCGCCGCTGCGGCGCAATGCCCGTTCCGGGACGTTTTTCCGTCAGCATTTCGGCCGTAATGACCGTTCCGCGCGGGATATCCTGCGCCGCCGCCAAACTCATGCGCACCAGGTCCCGCACCGCCGCCTCCTCCTCGGCTGGCCGCATTTGGCCTGTACCCATCGCCCCGTCGGCCTGCCGCGCGAGCTTCACATACGTTTTGAACTGCCCCGCCGTCAAACTCATGGCATGGTCCGGCCCTTCCAGCGCCTGGTCCAGCGTCAGGTGCTTTTCCAATATACCAGCCCCGGCCGCCACCGCCAGTGCGCCGGTCATCAGTTCTCGCGTATGGTCGGAAAACCCAACCGTTAATCCCGTATGCCGCCGCAAAATCGCCATCGCGCCGAGGTTCGCTTTTTCCAGCGGCGTCGGATACAAACTCACGCAATGCAGCAGCGCCAGCGGCCCGGCGCCATATTCCGCCAGCACGCTCAGCGCCCGCTCCACTTCATTTAATTCCGCCATCCCCGTGGATAATATCACCGCCAGATGCGTTCGCGCAATCGCTTCCAATAATCCTTCGGCCGTGAGGTTCCCCGAACCAATCTTCAACGCCGCCGCTCCCAGTTGCGCCATTCGCCTTGTCCAATACGGTGAAAACGGCGTTACCATAAAATCAATCTGTCGCTGACGACAATGGTCCCGCACAATCGGCCAGTCGCCCTCGGCCAACTCGTAGCGCCGCAGCATATCCCGCTGGCTTTCGCCTTTTTGCCCGCATTGCGTCTGATACTGGGCTTTGGCCGCATCCGATGTCACCAGGGCATCCGCCGTAAACGCCTGGAACTTCACCGCATCCGCCCCGGCCTCCACGGCCGCATCTATCAGCGTTAGCGCCTGGCCCAATCGCCCATCATGATTAACGCCGATTTCCGCGATAATATACGGCCGCCGCTTTTCCCATACCGCTGTAGGCGACGGCTTCTCTTGCGGAAGGGTCTTTGCCGCGGCCTTCTCCTCCACGCCTTCATTGAACCCGTGCCGCCGCCGATGCGCCTGCATTCGCGGGTCGCGCATCTGCTCCTGCGCCTTGCGGTACAACTCCTCGCCATACAATTGCCGCTGCTGTGCTTCCTGCTGCTCCTTACTTGGCGGGGTGTAGTTTCGCTGCGCCAGCTCTATCGCCTCCGCGCGCAGCGCGACCAGCTCTTCGTCGCTCATGTCCGTGAGGTTCACGGTAAAATCGGCCGCATCCCCCATCCGCAGCACCAGCGACTCTTCATCCTCGGTTAACCGTCCGCTCTCGCGCAGTTGCCGATACAGCGGCGTCCCCGGATACGGACACGTAAACGTCATCCCGGATAACGGAATATTGAGCCGCTGACAAAACGCCACTGTCTCCATCACGGTTGCCCGCGTTTCGCCGGGATAACCCATCATAAACGCCAGCGGCGTCCGCAATCCCGCCCGGCGGCACATTTCAATCGCCTCGGCCGTCTGGTCCAGCGTCGCTTTTTTATTCATCGCCCGCAGAATCGTCTCTGACCCGCTTTCCACTCCGAACGCCACCGACACGCACCCGCTGGCCTTCATCCGCCGCACCAGGTCATCATCGCACACCGTCACCCGCCCGTTGCAGCTCCAGCGAATGCCCCGCAGCCGCTTGCTCCGGTCGATTAAATCGCAGATTTCGTACACCCGCTTTTTGTCGATAACAAAACAATCATCCTGAAAACTGATGAAGTCCACATCGTACTTGATTTTCAGCGCCTCCATCTCGCCCACCACATGCGCAGCGCTGCGCCCGCGAAACTGCCGCCCGAAAATCTTGTAGCAAAATCCGCAATCGAACGGACACCCGCGCGACGATATCACATCCACATCCCGCCCCACGCCCACCACGGGATTTTGCAAATACACATCCATCGGAAATAAATCCCACGCCGGATACGGCAGCTTATTCAAATCCGCCACCCAGTCCCGCGTCGCCGTCCGCACCACCTGCCCATTCTCCCGGTAGGCCACGGAGGCAATCCCCGCCAGAGACTTACCCTCCACTAGCGCCGGCAATAATTCCAATATCGTCTCATCCGCCTCACCCACCGCCACCGCGTCAATATCCAGCCGCGTCAGCGCCGTCTCGACGATGCTGCCGCCCACCGACCCACCCAGCACGATGGGAATATCTTTACAAACCCGGCGAATCTGGGCCGTCAGCCGTTTCACCCATCCGTAGGTAGTAATAAGTCCGCCCATGCCAATAACTTTGGGCCGGACCTGCTTAATCTCGTCGAGCACCTCCCTGTCCGAAAGCCGCCGCCCGTTTACATCCATAACCCCCACGCGCCACCCTGCCTGCCGCAATTCGGCCGCTATCAAACCCAATCCTGTCGGAAAGTTACGCGGGCAATCCCATACCCGTATGGGAGGAAAAATTAGCAAAATATCTATATCTTTGGGGGCCATGTATAACTCCATTTTACGTCCTATAACATCATCTTTTATATATCGGTTTTTCCCGCTCCGCGACTTGGGCAATAAAAATAGTTTGAAATATTATATAATTTTTACCAAAATGAACGAATAATACCTTGTATTTATATTACACTAAGGCATAATAAGTAGGTTTCCAACGATTTAGTTGGTTTATTAAGCTATATAAAAGGATGACAACGTATGACCGCAAACCACAACGCCGCTACCGCGATATTTGACACCGCCATTTACAACTATACTCAGGCCGCCCAGCGCCTGCAGTTATCCCCGGAAATGACGCGCCGCCTCGGTCACGCCAAAGAACGTATCGAATTAACTCTTAACCCGACCATTCCCGGTCACGGCATGCTGCACATCCAGGCTTTTGTTGTCCGCCATGCCGATGTTCTCGGCCCGAATAAAGGCGGTATTCGTATGGCCCCCAATGTCACGCTTGATGACATTACCGGTTTGGCCATGGAAATGACGTGGAAAACCTCCCTGGTTGAAGTCCCGTTTGGCGGCGGCAAATCCGGCATTTGTTTTGATCCCACCAATGCTGATCCCGACATCAAGGAAAGCATTATCCGTGCCTTTGTCCGTCAGGCCCGTCCTTATATCGGCCCGGAAACGTATGTCCCCGCCCCTGACATGGGCACCAATGAAAATGACATGGGCCATATCCGCGACTGCATCAGTTATTCCGATGCCACCAGCATTACCACCGGCTGCTACGTCACCGGCAAGCCTGTGATTCTCGGCGGCATCGTCGGCCGGCGCGAAGCCACCGGCCAGGGCGTTGTTTACACCACTCAGGCCGCATGTCAGCAGAAAAAAATAAACCTGGATAAGTCCCGCGTGGTCGTACAGGGCTTCGGCAACGTCGGCAGTGTCGCCGCCAAAGGACTTTTCGACCTCGGCTCCACGGTCATCGCCGTTTCGGATGTTTCCGGAGGTATTTTCAATCCTCACGGCCTGGACATTAACGCCGTTATCGAGCACGTCAAGCAAACCGGCTATGTCAAAGGCTTTGCCGGCGCCAAGGACATCACCAACACCCAATTACTGGAAACCCCGTGCGATATTCTGGTTCCCGCCGCTACGCAGTCGCAAATTACCCGCGATAATGCCCCGCGCATTCAAGCTCAAATTATCGCCGAAGGCGCCAACTCGCCCACCACTCCCGACGCCGATGATATTCTGCGCCAGCGTAATATCCTGGTGATTCCCGACATCCTCTGCAATGCCGGCGGCGTGTTTGTTTCCTACCTCGAATACACCCAGGAAACCCAGCGTGAGCAAATGACCCTTGAGGAAGTTCAAAATCGTCTCCGCAACCGCCTGATGCAGGCCTTCGATAAAGTTTTCATGTACAGCCAAACCTGTCATGGCACGATGCGTGAAGCGGCCATGGACATCGCCGTCCGCCACGTCGTCGATGGTATTCTGGCCCGCGGCCTGCTGCCCTAAGCGGCACTTTCTCTTTTTTATTACAACTTTTGTCACGTTCCACTACAATGGTGAACCTGTGAGATCGTATAATTATTATTTTGCAGGTTCCCATGAAACATCCAAGCGATAATAAAAAATCACGCCTCCGCACTGCTCTGGCCTGGGCTGGATTGGCGACAATAAGCATTTTGGCTCCAACCAGTTATGGCACGGACGGCAAGTCGCTATCGTGGCAAACCATCACCAGCGCCGAAGATGTTTATCAGGCGTACCCCGATTTGATGAACCATCTGCTCGAGGCTTTGGATTTAAATCGGCCGGGCCTGGAAGCCGTAAAAGCCGCCTGCACAAAGGGTGAGTCGGTCTCCGCCCTGAACGCCCTGCTGAACTATTACCAGACAAGCTCCAGCGGCCATTGGCTGCGCCTGGAGCCGGTTGAGCCGACCACCCAGCGCAGCGCGGAAGCCGATGAGATATTGAACGATGAGATAACGTTTGACTTGGCTAAGGCGCGCATGCCCCGCACGGAGGACGGCAGACTCCGATGGGATTATCGCAGTCCCAACAACGACCGCGAATGGGCGTGGAACCTGAACCGGCATTATCACCTCTGGATTTTATTTGACGCCTATCGCCAAACCGGCAATCCGGTTTACCTGGAACGTATCGATCAGGACCTGCGCGACTGGATTGTCAGCAGTCTGCCCTACCCGGCCAAACACAATTCGGCGCACGACTGGCGCGGCCTGGAAGTGCATCACCGGGCGCATCGCTGGGCGATTTTTTTCTATGGCTGCATGAAAAATCCGGAACTCCGCCCAGCCACCCGTTTACTGATGCTCGCCAGTCTGGTTGATCACGCCCATTATCTGCGTCATTTTCACGCCGGAACGGGGAACTGGATAACCATGGAACTTTCCGCCCTGTGCTATCTGGGTGCGGCCTGGCCCGAATACAAGGAAAGCGACGCCTGGGTCAAATACAGCGTCGCTACCCTCAACCGGCAAATCACCTCTCAGGTTTATCCCGATGGCGTTCAAATGGAATTAACGTCAGGTTATCACTATGTAACGCTAAACAATTTTGAAAAAATTCTTCTCCTCAACGACCACGTCGATCTGGGATTGCCGCCGACTTATGCCCAAAACGTCCAGAAAATGTGGAACTACCTGGCCTGGACCATGCGGCCGGATGGATACGGGCTTTTAAACAATGATTGCGACCGGGAATATCTGACGCCCAGAATTATTGACGCGGCCAAACGTTATCAGCGGAGCGATTGGCAATATATCGCCACCCATGGACAATGCGGCGATGCGCCCGCGGCCCCGCCCTCCCGCATCTTTCCCTGGAGCGGCCATCTCATCATGCGCAGCGGCTGGGATAAAGACGCCCTATGGGCATTTTTCGACATCGGCCCCTGGGGCACAGGCCACCAACACAACGATAAGCTTCACCTGTCTGTGGCCGCTTTTGGCCGCGACCTGCTGGTGGATAGCGGTATTTTTTCCTATTCCGGCCTCGTCGCGGAACGCTTTCGAGCGTATGCCAGATCCTCCGCCGGACATAATGTTATCCTGATTGACGGTTGCGGCCAAAAAGGCGGACCGAGAAAAACAGATACGCCCTTGCCGCAACAGGATTACGCCGTCGAGCCGGAGTTTGATTTTGGCAAAGGTTCATTCAGCGATTTCGCCGATATCGCCGGTTCGGCCGAACACACCCGTGCGGTAAAATTCCTTCGAGGCAAATACTGGGTAGTCGTCGATAAAATTACCACCGACCGGCCGCGTGACATACAGGTGTTATGGCATTTCCATCCCGACTGCACCGTACAAACCCAAAATAATGTTGTATTTACCGCCGATGCGGATAAAGGCAACCTGCGTCTGCAACCCATCGGCTCCATTTCGTGGCAGGTGCAAATAGTCAAGGGCCAGGAAAAACCGCAAATGCAGGGCTGGTACAGCCCGCAATACAACAATTTTACTCCCGCCCCGACCGCCTTATATAACGCACATATCGACCAAACCTCCATATTTTGTTGGCTGCTGCTTCCCGGCAAGGGGCCGGTCCCGCCTGCAGAAGTCGAAATTCTCAAAATAACCCCCCAGGCCATTATTCTTGGCATCACCCATGCCGGCGATACGCAGAACGTTCAAATCCCCCTGGATTAACCAGGTTGCAGATTATGGCACCACGTTTTTTTTAAGTCTTTCGGGCTGCCCTGCCGATACCTGTCCTATGGCAACTTTTGACGCTACCTCAAGTTATAGGAGGGGCTATTGTGATTGACAGACGACTTGTTCGACAGCGAGCGTATATGATGGGTATCGCCACCGGCGACATGCCCAATGTGGACCTCATCTGGGCACTTCAACAACAGGAAGGCTTCGAGGCCTGTTTCGGCAGCGGCCGACATTGTCCCGCCCGGAATTGCCATTGGCGTAAGTCCTGTCTGGCACTGGACTTCCATGAAAACATCCGGCTGCCCATCGCCCCCAGCGCCAAACCCGTCCCAGCGCGAATCTCCCACAAGCTCCCCCTTCGCGTCAAACCCAAAACCACCCTCCCGGCCCCCGCGCCGATTTCCCAAGTTCCTATAACCAACACCGGCCTGGAAAAATACCGCTGCTGCCGACGAAGCCTCAACCGACTGGCTCCACCAAATGCGCTTCCGCCTTTACAAAAGGCTTAAAAGCTCACATACCCTTGAGGACTTAAATCTCTACTGCGGGGATTGACGCTGGCCCACCGGCGGCTACAATTCAGGCTTAAGATTTTATGTTTTCTGTAGATGTGCACATTGTCAATAAATCGGCCCTGTGCCGACATGAAAAATATGGCTGATCATCCTGACATCGCCGAAACGCCGGCTTTACCCTTTTTGACGGACACTATGGCCGGTGTGGAGGGCGGTATCATAAAATTCCGCTTTGAGGATTTTGTCGTCGAGGAAATTCCCCTCTATCCCGCCGGCGGTGAAGGCGACCACACCTACCTTTTCATCGAAAAACAGGGGATGGCCACGATGGACGCTCTCAACCAGATCGCTCGCGCCATCAACTACCCCCGCAAGCAAATCGGTTACGCCGGCCTCAAAGACGCCCGCGCTGTAACCCGCCAGTGGATTTCCCTGGAACACCTGGCCCCTGAAAAACTTGAATCTTTGTCGCTTCCCGGCCTTAAAGTGTTGCAGGTCGCCCGCCACAGCAACAAACTGCGCATCGGCCACCTCGCCGGTAATCGCTTTATTCTGCGCCTGCGAAAAATCACCACGCCGCTGAAAGAAGCCCACTCCCGTGCGGAACAAATTATGGAGGTGCTGGCCCGGCGCGGCGTACCCAATTACTTCGGTCCCCAGCGCTTCGGCAACCGCTGCGACGGCCAGTTATTGGGAGAATATGTCGTCAAAGGCGACTATGAACAATTTATCGACCAGATGCTGGGACGACCCAGCGACGTCGATTCTTCAACGATTCTCGTCGCCCGACAGTATTACGAAATGGGCGACTACGAAAAATCCCTGGCCGCCTGGCCGGCAAGATTCCACGACCACCATCGGGCGATCAAAGCGTTAATCACTTCCGGCGGCGACAAAAAACGCGCTTACAACGCTGTCGATCAACACATGAAGCGATTTTTTATCTCGGCGTATCAGTCCGATTTATTCAATCAGGTGCTGGCCGCACGCATGCCTTACGTGGACAAACTCCTGCTCGGCGATATGGCCATGAAACACGAAAATGGCGCCTGCTTCCGCGTGGAGGATGCCGATCTGGAACAGCCGCGCTGCGACCGTTTTGAAATCAGTCCTACCGGCCCGCTGTATGGCTTTCGCATGATGGAGGTTGTCGGCCCGGCCGGCGACATCGAAAATCCCATCCTCGCCACCACCGGCCTGACCAAACGCGATTTCCGTCAAATGGGATATTACAAGGTCCGCGGCGGCCGCCGCCCCTTGCGCTTCCAGCCGCTCAATCACGCCGTCAGCCACGGCTGCGACGACGCCGGACCGTATCTTGAAATTCGCTTCGAGCTGGATTCCGGCTGTTACGCCACCACCGTCCTGCGGGAAATCATGAAAAAAGACGTCTCCTGAATTCGCCCTATGCCCGGCGACGCCAGGGTGGCCGTTGGCCGGATCGGCGTCATGACGCCAATATGATCTATTATTATATTTTTATCGCCATCATGCTTCTCGCCGATACGGCGATTCTCGTGGAAGCCGTCCGTCACATCATTTACACCCGCCGCAACTATAAACCCAAACCCCGACGCTATACGCCGCGCGCCGCCCTGATCTCGCCCTGCAAAGGCATCGATACCACCTTTGAGAAAAACATTCGGGCATTGTTTCATCAGGACTATCCCGATTATGAAATTATTTTCGTGGTGCAGGCCGTCTCCGACCCGGCTTATGAAGCCCTGGAAAAACTCATTACTGAATACCGAATAAATCAAAATGGTCCTTCGGCCCGCATCCTCATTTCCGGCCATTGCGTGCAAAGCTCCCAGAAAGTGCATAACCTCATGGCGGCCGTAAATGCACTGGGTGATAATGTCGAAGTTATGGCTTTTGTCGATTCCGACGCCTGCCCGCCCCCGCATTTTCTCGGTTCGCTCGTGCACCCCCTGCGGCGTCAGGATATCGGCGCCGCCACCGGCTATCGCTGGTTTGTGCCCACCGACAACCGCCTCAGTTCCGCCGTCATGAGCGCCCTCAATGCCTTCGTCGCGTCCATGATGGGGCCGCACGGCTGGAATTCCGCCTGGGGCGGATCGATGGCGATTCGCCGCGACGTGTTCAACAAAACCCATGTCGCCGACCTATGGCAAGGCGCCCCCTCGGATGATTACGCCCTGACGTATGCCGTTAAAAAAGCTGGACTGGACGTTTCTTTCGTCCCCGCCTGCTTTGTCCCCAGTTTTGAAGCCGCCTCCTGGAGCGGCCTGTGGGAATTTGCCGTCCGCCAATTTATTATCACTCGCATTTGCCGCCCGAAACTCTGGTGGCTGGCCGTACTGAGCCGCTTGAGTTGGTGCGCGGCGTTCTGGGGCGGTTGGTTCATTACGCTATGGCGCTGGCTTGGCGGTTTCGGCGATGCCCATTTGGCTTTGATAGGCCCGGCGGTATTGTGGGGAACCCATGTGATAAAATCACTCAGCCGTCAAATTCTCATCACCCGAATTTTCCCCGATTTACGTAGTCGTCTCTGGTGCGGCGGCCGGCTGGACGTCATCTTTGGCCCGTTGCTGGCGGTTTTTATGCTGGCTCTGCTGGCCGCCTCGGCCGTCAAACGCCGCATCCGTTGGCGCGGCATCGATTATGAACTCATTGATGTCGGCCATACGCGGGTTTTATCGGTTAACCCAAAAAACTCATAACCTTTTTATTAACAATATGTTACATTTAAATACATCGGCATTATCTGCGTAAATTATATGCCCTCAGTCACTATGATTTATTTTGACACCATCGCCGAACCAGACTAAACTTCCTCAAATAAAGTACATAAAGACGCCATCCGCCATGGGTGGTCAATCAGCGGATTGCTTTTAGTGAAAGGATAATGGCATGCAGGAATATGAACGACTCAAAGAACTTGTAGCGGCTGCGGAAGACGACGTCATCAAGGCACAGGGCGGAAACAAAGCCGCCGGCACCCGTGTCCGCAAATCCATGCAGGAAATCAAGCAGGCCGCCCAGGAAGTGCGCCTCCGCATCCTGGAAACCCGCTCGGAAGAGTAATTTTTCGGCCAACATGGCAACTGTCCCGGCCGAGCCTGTTTGGACTTGGCCGGGTTCTTGTTTTATACGGAAAGGTTTTATTCCTCATGCCTCCGCCGCTTCTGGTAAACCTCGACGCTATTAACCTCAACCAGGTTCTTTTTGACACCGCCGCGGTAGAGCGCGTCAATCCGCATCGTTACGAAATGCGGCAACTGGACGGCATTATCTGGCACGATCAGACTACGGCCACCGTGCTGGGTTACAAAGATATCACCGCCAATGAATTCTGGGTTCGCGGTCATATCCCCGGCCGTCCGCTCATGCCCGGCGTCATTATGATTGAAGCTGCCGCCCAACTGGCCAGCTTTTACATCAAATTCCTCAACCAGGACGACCGCTTCATCGGCTTTGGCGGCATCGAGGATGTCAAATTCCGCGGCATCGTCCAGCCCGGCGACCGGCTGCTCCTCATGGGCAAACTCGCGGAAAACCGACCCCGCCGTTTCATCTGCGACGCCCAGGGCGCCGTCAACGGCCAAATGGTCTTCCAGGCCAAAATCATCGGCATGCCCGTCTGACATTCGTGGCGCGAGTATTCCACCGAAATTCGTGATGTGTCTGCCTGAGGCGGACTGCCCGCGTTTTTTTCCGTGGCGTGGCCAACCTGCCCGCGATATTTTTTATGGCGATTCTTTGGAGGTTATCAGGCTCCTTCGAGCCACCATCCGGCCAGCATCGTCATATCATCTAACCCCACCGCTCCGTCGCAATTAATATCCCCCACCCCATCGCTGCCGGTTTCCTGCCAGTGCGCCGCGACTCTGCTGAAATCCTCCAGATCGACACCGCCCGACCCATCAATATCCGCAGGTAAAAATTCATACACCCCCATATCCACGATGGGCACTGTCCCGCTGCCAGTGTCGTCCGTACACACATCATTGATAAACCGCGCCCATCCATTGTTATCCATCGTGACGCTCACCGGCACGGCCGCATTTTCCCCCGCATCAATACACCCCGACCCCCGCGTCAGCCGCAAGTTATCATTGGCCGCATCCACAAAATTCGGATCGCTAACAATATTCCCCGTGCCGCTATAACCGCCCTGAACACAACTATATGTCACCGTCGAACTGGTGCCGTAAAATTCAGGACCATTTGTCGCCGTATCGCCCCAGAAAATGCTGTTGGTTACGACCGAACTGCAATTGTTATCGTACATCCCGCCGCCGCTTTTGGCCGAATTGCCGTTGACGGTGCAGTTGGTTATGGTCCCGCCCGTAACATCAATGAACATTCCGCCGCCGCGAATGGTCGCTGTGTTGTTGCTGAAAATACATTGGGTGATGACCGGGCTGCTAGTATAGGTGCACACGCCCCCGCCGGCGTC
>CAZOCV010000089.1:0-1853 GCA_964578395.1 uncultured Pirellulales bacterium | reverse complement strand
CCGCCGCTGCTATAGAGCCGCACGCGCTTACCGTTAAAATCAATCGCTTCCATATACGTACCCGGCGCCACCACAATCTCATCCCCGTTTACCGAACCATTCACCGCCGCCTGAATACTGGTGTAATCCCCGCCGCCTCCGACCGGCGTCACCGTTATGGTCGTGCCCGGACAATAATTACATAGTAAAAGACCGACCGCAATTATGAAAGACGTTCTCGTTTTCACCCGTGGCTCCTTATTTACTGGGAGGGCACATTCCCCATTCTCTTTTTTCGTCACTCCAACGGACATCATTATAAAACAAACAGCCCCACAAATCAAGAGGAATATCAGCAATTTCACCCCCCTCCCCCGACCATATACGCCCCTGCGTCCACAACTTGCACCAGTACCAGAAAACAGCTATATTACCACTTCAGTTTTTGGGTATTACTAAAAAATGTTGAATCGAACATAAGGCAGTAACTCATTACCTTATAACGCCTTAACAGATAAAGCGAGGCCGCATGAAATCTTCAAACCCCGTCGAGCAGAATAAACAAGAAAAAGTGTCTTTTACCACCACCGATAAAATGATAATTTTTCTCAGTCTGGCCTGTATTGCTTACTACTTGACCTGCAGCGCAATCGGTGTCATCCGCGGGTTTTCCGTCCAAACCCGGTGGCCTCAAATCATTGGCTTGGCGGGCTTTCTTTTTCTTATAGCGCCGAGCTATAAATTCATTTGGCATAACCAAAACCACCCATTTCTCCAGAAACTATCCCTTATATCGTCATTGTTTATGATTTATATGATGCTGCCTGAATTTTTTCAGGGTCGATATTACCAATCCGGCGATGAGTTGTTCAAGCAACGTAATTATTCGGCCGCACTGGCTGAATACCAAAAAGAAATTGATACCTGGTTTTTGCGGTTAAAATATAATCATACTGAAGCTCCCAGTATGTATCGCACAGGCCAATGTTACGCCCAACTCGGCGATTTCGATAAAGCTCGAGAGATTTACCAAAAAACCGCCGACTGCTTCCACGGCCACTACCGCGAACGAGCCGTAGAATCCCTCGACGAACTGGATGCCATCCTGCCTGAAATAAAAAACCATCAAAAAATGCTCGCCTCACTCGACGATGACGGGAAGAAAGCCAATCTGCTCTTTGACATCGCTTTACTATACCGACGCCTCGAATGCGACCAGAAAGCCGTCGAACAATACAACGCCATCCAAAAACTAAATACCCTGGAAAGCAGCAAAGAGCTGGCCCTGAAATTTGCCCAGGAACTCAAAAAGCCCGGAAAGTTTTGATAAACAATATTATTAACGCTCATTTCTCGCCCCAAACGTCTCTTGTATAATGCCACTATGGAATTTGAGAATTGCTTTGATGACTATATCGACCTCGACCCAGGAATCAATCTATCCGAGGCATCCCTGCCGCTTCCGGCCGGTCCCGGTGTGGGACTGTTTACAGATGAGCATGACCAACCCATCCTGCTATTACCGTCCGCGCGGCTTCGCGGTCTTGTTCGCCGGCGGCTCTTGCCCCCCGACGATGCGGCCGCAACCCGCCGCACTGATTTGGCCGCTATCATCCGCCGCGTCTGGTTCCGCCGCACCTTTTCCGCCTTCCAAACCCAATTCGTTTATTGGCAACTCGCCCAGCAGCTTTTCCCCGCCGCCTGGCGGGAACTTATGGGCAAACCCTACGTCTGGTTCCTCCACGTCAACCCCGCCGAACCTCTCGCCCACTTTTGCGCCACCGGCAAACTCACCGCCCCCGGCCGCTACTGGGGCCCATACGATGATAAAAAGCCCCCCCAGCTCATCGCCGAAACCCTGTTGGAAATATTTT
>CAZOCV010000088.1:0-14240 GCA_964578395.1 uncultured Pirellulales bacterium | reverse complement strand
CTCGCCACGGCCGAAGCCGTTTTTGCGGAAAAAGGCTATTCCGGGGCGACGATGGAGGATATCGCCCGGGAGGCCGAGTTTTCCGTGGGGGCGTTGTATGGTTTTTTTCCGGGCAAGGAACAGCTTTACATTGCGCTGATACGTGAGCGTTTCGAGCAATTGTCGGCGGAATTGAATGCGGCGATGGATGACGCCGATGATTTTGAGGAAAAAGTGCGGATTTATGTGGCAAAACGCGCGGAATTAACGCTGAAATATGCCAAATTTGCCAAACTTTACACCCGCGACCGGATGAATGACCGTTTTATCAAAAGCGAGCTTTGGCAGAAAAACGTCGGTCCGATCTGGAATAACCAGATTGAGCGGCTGCGTTTGCTTTTTGAACAGGGTGCGGCGGCGGGTAGTTTTCGCCAGGACATCGATTCGGGGGACATGGCTATCACTCTCACCAATATATGCGATGGCTATCTGTATGAGTGGTTAATGCGGGATGGCAAGTATAACATACGGCAGAAAGTGAAGATATGTGTCACCCTTTTTCTTAAAGGGATTCAGGCATGATGCGACAACGGTATTGGACGTTAAAAAAGAAATGGCGGCCGGATTTGAAAATGATATACACGATTGCGGCGGTTTTGGCCCTGGCGGCGGGCTGCCAGCGCTATAAACAGCAGATGGCGGAGGACTTCCAGGAAAACCGTGTGAAACGCCATGCCGCACTGATGAATCCGCAGGTAAGCGATCCCAATCAGCCCGGCCTGCCGCCCCGGATCAGCGGAGAATTGTCACTGCAGGAATGTGTGGAGTTGGCGCAAAGGCATAACAAAGACATCCAGGCGGCTCAGCAGCGGCTGGCGGAGGCGGAAGGGCAGATTCTGGAGGCGGCCAGCACAGCGCTGCCGGATGTGACGCTTTCGGGCTACGCCCTGGCGCAGGATGCCCAGGCGGATTCATTGGGCAGCATGACCATGTTTGATGCCTCCCAACTTCCGGCCGGACAGCCGCTAACCCGGCAGGATATAGAAAATGCCACAACCCAGCAAACCTTTAATGTAGCTTCTCCGAAAGAACTTTATCAATGGCAGATTTTCGCACGCCAGCCTTTATATCTGGGGGGATTGGCGGCGGCGGCGCTGGATGCGGCCGTGGCGTATTCGTACAGCGTGGAACAAGAACTGCGCCAAACCCGGCAGCTTACCGAGTTTAATGTACGGAGAAATTATCTGGCGGTGTTGCTGGCGGCGGAACTGGAAGCGGTCGCGCGGCAGGCGCAGATTGATGCACGGGAGAATCTTCGCCTGGTGGAGGCCAAGTATAATACCGGCGGGGCGCTGAAATTTGAATTGCTGCGGGCCCAGGTGCGGCTGCGCTCCACTGACGCCGAAGTCATACAAAGGCACAATGACTATGTCACCTCACAGGCGGCCCTGTTCAACGTGATGGGCGTTAGTCAGCAAAGCATGATGACTCTGGCGGATGTTTTAGTCTATGATCCAGTCGAGGCGGAGGAGAGGCCGTGCATGGCGACCGCGCTAACCTGTCGGCCGGATTTGCTTATAGGCGAGGCGACGCTGCGGTTATTGCAGGATAATATCACTTCGGAAAAGTCGCAAAACCGGCCCAAAGTGTATTTGCAGGGGACGTATCAGGAAGACAAACCCGCCAGCATGTTCGGCGGGGCCAACGACTGGCGGCGCAGCATGAGCGGGGGCCTCAGCGTGGAATGGAAAATATTTGACGGTCTTCAGACCGACGGCCGCGTCGCTCAGGCGCAGAGCAAGCTCCACCAGCAGGAAATCGCTCAGCGAAAGCTGGAAGAGCAGGTGCAATACGAAGTGACCGAAGCGCTGCTGAATCTGCAAAGCAATCGGGAATATGTATTATCGCAGCAAGGCAACGTGGAAAACGCACGGGAGTCGCTGCGGCTGGCGCAAATTAATTTTCGGGAGGGCAGCGGGACGTCGCTGGATGTGATTACCGCCGAAGCGAGTCTGGCGTCGGCGCGGGCGGCGTATGTTGAAGCGGTGCATGCCTACCAGCTTTCCCATTTGCAGTTGAAGGCCGTGATGGGAGTATTGGGAGAAGATTTTCCCGAAGCGGCGGCTGAAGGTTAATTCCGGCCCAATATGATATTTGAGGGAACATACAGAAGGAATGGGTGCTTATGAAATCAGGAAAAATATTAATAGTCGTAGTGGTGCTGGTGGGCGTCATCGCCGCACTTTTCGCCTGGCGATTTTATCTGCGCAGCAAAATTGAAACCGCCGAAAGTATCGAAGAGTATCAGGCGAAAACCGGTTTGCCCGTGCGCGTTTTTACGGCCGCATCACAGGAGGTCACTCAAACGGTCGCCATCAGCGGCGGCATCGAGGCCTGGCAGGATGTGGCTATCGCGGCGCAGGTGTCCGAACGCATCAAGGCGTTTCACGCGGCTACGGGCGAGAAGGTTACGGCCGGCCAGGTGCTGGTGACGCTCGATGATGTGACCGCGACGCTGCAGCGGGAGCATATGCAGGCTCAGCTTGTCCAGGCGCAGCAGAATCTGGAAAAACTGCGCAACGGCTCCCGGCCGGAGGAAATCGCGGCGGCCCAGGCCCAGGTCGAGCAGGCGCAGGCCATGGCCAATCTCGCCCGAATCGAATTTGAGCGTCAGCAAAATCTGTATAAGGAGGAAGCCGCCACACTGCAGATGATGCAGCGGGCGGAAAATGAATGGAAAAGCGCTGCGGCGGTTCAAAACGCCGCCCAGGCCACTTACGAATTGATTCAAAAAGGTCCGCGTGAGGAAGATATTCGTATGGCCCAAACCCAGGTGCAACTGGCCGAAGTCGCCGTTCGTCAGGCCCAGGATCATCTGGATAAACTTACCCTGCGTGCTCCCTGCAACGGGGTGGTGACGCTGCGTCAGTTCGAAACAGGCGACCTGGTGGATTTCAATCAAGTGATTTTCCGGGTGCTTGACGTTGACCGGGTCTATCTGGTTATCAACGCTTCGGAAATATACCTGCCTCATCTGAAAACGGATATGGACGTCAACGTTACCGTGGATGCCCTGCCGGAAGAGGCGTTTACCGGCCGGATTGACCAGATTAATCCCGGCGCCGACCCCGCCGACCGCAGTTTTCGGGTAAAAATAGTTCTGGAAAATAACGCTTTGCGTTTGAAACCGGGCATGTTTGCCCGGGCGCATATTGTTACGCGGCAGCAAAAAGGCGTTTTTCCCGTACCCGCCGATGTGCTGCGTCAGGACGATGAAGGTCAGTATTATGTTCTGGCGGTGGATGATAATGATGTGGCGCAGCGGCTGGATGTCGCCGTGGATCCCGACAACATGAACGGTCGGCGCATCATTACCCAGGGGGTCAATGACGGCATGAGGTTAATTAACCTGGCCGGAGAAACGGTTCGGACGGGTGCTAAAGTGGTTATTGCTCCCCAAGAGCGCCGTCAGGAAAATCAACAATAACCTTTTCGGTGGTTTAATCCATGAAATTTATCGAAATCAGCGTGCGCCGGCCGGTATTGATTGCCATGCTTATGCTGGGCCTGGCGGGTCTGGGCGTTTTCAGTTATATGCAGATGCCCAAGGAACTGTTCCCGAAAATTGAATTTCCCATGATTACGGTGATGACCATTTACGAAGGAGCGGGTCCGGAAGAGGTCGAGCAGCAGATTACCAAGGAACTCGAAGAGCAGATTAATACGACCGAAGGCATCAAGCATCTTTACGGTCAGAGCCAGCAGGGGCGCAGCCTGGTTATGGCGGAATTCGAATTGTATGTCGATGTCGATGACGCCGCCGCCGATGTGCGCGACAAGGTCAACCTGGCGCGTCCGTTTTTGCCGGAAGAAGCCGAAGACCCTATCGTGCAGAAATTCGATTTCAGTTCTCAACCGGTGCTGCAACTGGCGGTGTCGTCGCCGCGGCCTCTGCGGGAGGTCTTTCATATCGCCGATGAACGCATCAAAGACCGTCTGTCCACTGTGCCCGGCGTGGCGTCCGTAACGATTATCGGCGGTGAGGATCGTGAAATCCATGTGCTGACCCGCCAGCAGCGGCTGCGGGCTTATGGCCTGAGTATCACCGATGTGGCCGGGGCCGTCGCCGCAGCCAATATCGAAAGTCCCGGCGGGTTTATTCAACAAAACACGCGCGAATACAATCTGCGTTTACGCGGCAAATTTACCAGTCTAGAAGACATTGAAAATCTGCGACTGCTGTTGCCCAGCGGGCGCAGCATATATCTGCGTGATGTCGCCGAAGTGCGTGACGCCTACAAGGATATTCGTGACAAGGCCCGCGCCGCCGGCGTTACCTGCGTCGGCATGAGCGTGCAAAAACGTTCTGACGGCAATACGGTGGAAATTGACCGGCTTATTCGCGTGGAACTGGAAAATCTTCGTTCTCAGCTTGGCGCTGATTACACATTGAAAATTCTCGATGAGCAGGCGTCCTGGATCACCGGCGCTATCAAAAATGTATTCAATAACATGTACGTGGGTATTATTCTCTGTGCGCTGACATTATTTATCTTTCTCCACAGTTTTCGCAGTACGCTGATTGTTACGTTGACCATGCCCGTCGCCCTGGCGGGCGTGTTTCTGGCGTTTCGTCTGCTTGATGTCAGCATTAACCTGATGAGCATGATGGGGCTGGCGATGACGGTGGGCGTGCTGGTGGACAATTCGATACTGGTGCTGGAAAACTCCGTGCGACATCTGCATATGGATAAAAATCCCGTGGAAGGCGTTATCAACGGCACCAGTGAAATTGCTATCGCGGTGGCGGCTTCCACACTGACCAATGTCGTTATTTTTGTACCCATTGCCTTTATGGGCGGCATCATCGGCCAGTTTTTCCGGGACCTGGGTCTGGCGGCGACGTTTGCTACGATGTGTTCGCTGGTGGT
The DNA here is from genome assembly GCA_964578395.1 of uncultured Pirellulales bacterium. Taxonomy (GTDB): domain Bacteria; phylum Planctomycetota; class Phycisphaerae; order Sedimentisphaerales; family SM23-30; genus JAFGBA01. Next base: position 9,330 of record CAZOCV010000088.1, on the reverse strand, counting down.
GGCGTTTACTCTCACGCCTATGCTGGCGGCGCGGCTATTAACCAAAGCGAACACCACGCCCGGTGAAAAAGGATTGATTCATCGATTTGGGCATGGATTCGACCGCGGTCTCGGCCGTCTGCGGGAGGGCTACTCGACCGTATTGCGATGGTGTATTGGTCGCTGGTGGCATCGGCTAATTTCTCTGCTAATTGTTATCGTAATGTTGGGAGGAGCCATTTGTCTTGTGAAGTTCGGATTAATTGGTTTTGAGTTTATCACATCCATGGATGAAGGCAAATTTACCATCACCGTGGAAATGCCCACGGGGACCCGTCTGGAGGAAGCGGACCGGGCGGTGGCGCAGATTGAAAAGCTGCTGCTGGATAAAACCGTGATGCCTGAATTGGTCAGTACCTACGCCACAATCGGACAAATCGTTGGTGAAGAGGTGGGCGGCGGCAGCCAGGGCGTCAATATTGCCGGCATTCGGGTGGAACTGGTCGCCAAGGAGGAGCGGGACTTAAGTACGGAACAAATTATGAATCGCCTGCGGCCGCAACTGGCCGGGGCCAATATTCCGGGAGCGGCGATCAAACTGTTCGAACAGGGCGCCGGCGGCGGGGGGGCGCCGATCCAGATGGAGGTTTTGGGCGATGATTTTGAACGGGTGAAAGCCTTCTCGCAGCAAGCTTTGGTTATGGTGCGCGATCAGATTGAAGGCACGGTGGACGTGGACACCAATTATCGCTCCGGCCAGCCGGAAATTCGCGTTATCCCGGATCGGGATCGTTGTCGTGATGTCGGCGTGGATATTCGCTATGTGGCGCAAGTGGTTGCCAGTGCATTTGATGGTATGATGGTCGGGCAGTACCGTGAAGGCGCCTATGAGTACGACATTCGTGTTCGTTATGATAAGGCGTCTCGCCAAAGCGTCAGCGATGTCAGCAGCCTGACGGTGATGAACATGCAGGGACGGCTGATTCCGCTGCCCCAGATTGCCGAGATTCAGGAAACCACCGGACCGGCGCAGCTTTTCCGCAAAAATCGCCAGAGCCAGATTACCGTCAGTGCCGATGTGACGGGACGAAGCCCCGGCGAGGTTCACGCCGATATTGTCAAAGCGATAGCTCCGCTGCTGAAGGAATATCCTGATATCCATCTGTTTTTCGCCGGGGATATTGATATGATGCAGGACAGCTTCGGTCGGCTGAAAATCGCCCTGATTATGGCCGTCTGTTTGACCTATGCCCTGCTGGCCTGTTTACTGGAGTCGTTTATCGAGCCGGTGCTGATTATGTTGTGTCTGCCGCTGAGCCTCATCGGTGTATTGGCGGCGCTATTTTTAATGGGCGGCACCTTTTCCATTTTTTCCATTATGGCCATCGTTGTTCTTATAGGCATGGTCATCAATAATTCCATTGTCGTGCTTGATTTTACGGACCAGTTGCGCCGGGAAGGCGTCGAGCGTAATGCCGCCCTGGTGCAGGCCGGTTCCACTCGTCTGCGGCCGATGCTGATGACCAACCTGACTACGATTGCCGCCCTCATTCCTCTGGCCGCCGGACGAGGCTGGGGCGGCGAACTGATGGCGCCGATGGGCATGGTGCAGATCGGCGGACTCATCACCGGCGGCTGGATCGGTTTGCTGATTGTGCCGGTATTTTATACCCTGTGGGATGATTTGTGGAATTTCCTTAAGAGAACGTTCAAACGCCAAAAACACCAAAAGGCGGATTAATTATGGATGCAGCACTTGAGCGTATTTGCCGTCATTTTGCATTGCCCGGCGACGTGGTCAATGTGGAAAAATTCGGCGGTGGTCATATCAATGACACGTATCGGGTGAGTTGTCGACAAGGTGATGATATACACGATGTCATATTGCAGCGGATAAATCATGCGATTTTTACCCGGCCGGACAAGGTGATGGAAAATATTGTTCGGGTCACGGACCATATTCGCCGCAAGCTCACCGCCGAGGGTGTCGGGGATATTCATCGCCGTGTGCTGCGTTTTAGAACCACTTGCGACGGTCAGGCGTTTTATCTTGAGGAGGCGGGGAACTATTGGCGGGTATGTGATTTTATCGCCGGGGCCAGTACCTGGGATGTGCCCCGGACGCGGGAGCAGTTGTATCAGGCCGCACGGGCGTTCGGTGCCTTTGGTGCGAGGCTGGCGGACTTGCCGCAGCCGCCTTTGTTTGAAACGATACCCCAATTTCATGATGGACGGCATCGTTATCGGCAATTTACCGAGGCTTTGGCGGCCGATGCCAAAAACCGTGCCGCCGGCGTCCGGCGGGAGATTGAATTCATGCTGGCTCACGCCGAGATGATGACGTTGCCCGGCCGTCTGATTGAATCAGGAAAAATTCCCCTTCGTATCACCCACAACGACACCAAAATCAATAATGTGATGCTGGATGATGTCACTGGCGAGGGGCTTTGCGTCATTGACCTCGATACGGTGATGAGCGGCCTGACGTTTTATGATTTTGGCGATCTGGTGCGAACCACCGTCGCCGGCTGCGAGGAGGACGAGACGGATTTGGGCAAGGTGCAGGCGGATCCGCAGCGATTTGAGGCGGTGCTCGAAGGATACTTGTCTTCGACGGGAGCCTTTTTAACCCCTCTCGAACGCGAGCATCTGGCCTTTGGCGGGAAATATCTCACGCTGATAATGGGGTCCCGTTTTCTGACGGATTATCTCAACGGTGATGTTTATTATAAGATTCACCGTCCCGGCCACAATCTCGACCGCTGCCGCGTTCAGTTTCAGATAGTTGACTCGCTGGAGCAGCAGTCGGATGTTCTTGATAAGATGGTGCGGCGTCTGGGCTGAATTTATGCTAAAAACCCGACTCGTTGGGCGGACCGTCTAAAAAAAGATTTGAAACCACCTGTCGGGGCGATATAATACCCATTATTGTTCCTATGACTTTTGGGTTTTAGTTATTGTTTGTACAGAAAGGAATGTACCATGTTGAAAAAGCTTATGATTCTGGTTGCTTGTGTAAGTCTGTGCCTTTGCGGCGTTATGGGTTGTGAAGATAAGAAGCCTGCCAATCAAGTCAAGGATGATATTACAGAGGGCGCTAAAGACGTGGAAAAAGCTGCTGACAAAGCCGCGGATACTGTCGATGAAACCGCCAAGGACGCCGGCAAGGTTCTGGAAGACGCTACAAAGTAAATACACATATTTGTATTTCACAGTTTAACAGGTTTTTGTAACCCGCTCCGTGTAGCGGGTTTTTTCTTTTTTTGTGTTCGTAAGCCCTTATTTTTAACGGCTTTGAGCAATTATCCGTATTTCCGGCATTATACAGGATGATGGCGTTGCCAGAGGATGATCATTTCTGGCGGCAGCTCATGCCGGCGGAAGATAGCGGCGGTGCGGTTTTCGGCCTTCTTGCAATTTTCCTATCTTAACGTAAAATAGGCCTGTGCGGAATACGTATAAGCCATTTTGGGAAAAGTGAGGAATTTATGAATGTTCACCTGAAAAACGCGGGTTTAATGGGTCTGACGCTGATGGTAACTCTGGCCGGGGGATGCAATCGCCGGCCGGACGCCCGACCGGACAAGCCGGTTATTGCCGTGGTGATGAAGTCGCTGGCCAACGAGTTTTTCAAGACGATGGAGGATGGTGCTATCGCCCACCAGAAAAATCACGCCGATCACTATGACTTGCTTACCGTCGGCATCAAGGATGAACTGGATGTCGCCCAGCAGATTAACCTTGTCGAGCAGATGGTTGCTCAGCGCGTAGCGGCCATTGTGCTGGCGCCCGCCGATTCAAAATCGCTGGTGAGTGTTTGTAAAACCGCTCATGAGGCCGGAGTCGTCGTGGTCAATATCGATAACCGGCTCGACGGCGATATTGTTAAGGAAAAAGGGCTGGTGATTCCTTTTGTCGGGCCGGATAACCGTAAAGGAGCAGCGCTGGCCGGAGAGTATCTTGCCGGGAAACTTTCGCCCGGCGATCCAGTGGCGATTATCGAAGGCGCTCCCAATGCCTACAATGCCATGCAGCGCAAGCTTGGTTTTGAAGACGCCATGAATGCCGCCGGCGTGAAGATCATCGCCTCCCAGACGGCCAACTGGGAGACGGATAAGGCCAATCAGGTGGCCGCGGCGCTGATTACCGAACATCCCGATCTTAAGGCGGTGCTGTGCGCCAATGATTCCATGGCCCTGGGCGCCGTTGCCGCTTTGCGCACGGCGGGCCGGAGCGATACGGTCATGGTTATCGGTTATGATAATATTTCCGCCGTTCAGTCGTTGCTGCAGGAAGGCAAAATGCTCTGCACTATCGACCAGCACGCCGATCAGCTTGCCGTATTCGGCATCGACTATGCCCTGGATATTCTCAGCGGCAAAGCCGCGCCCGCGGACAAGGAAACCCCCGTCGATCTGGTGACCGCCGACAGTTTAAAGTGACTGCAATCAACGCCGATAATCTGGTGCTGCGTCTGAGGGCGATGTCCAAAAGGTATCCCGGCGTTGTGGCGCTGGATCATGTCGATTTGGATTTGCGCGCCGGCGAAGTGCACGCCTTAATCGGCGAGAATGGCGCCGGCAAAAGCACCCTGGCGGGCATTATCGCGGGACTGCGTCCGGCGGATGATGGTGAAATGCAACTGGCCGGCAGAGCCTACGCGCCTGCCTCGCGCCGGGTGGCCGAGGCGGCGGGCGTGCGGATGGTCATGCAGGAATTGAACCTCATCGGGGAGTTAAGCATCGCGGAAAATATCTTTCTGGATAAACTGCCCCGGCGTGGCGGCTGGGTGCGCTATGCTCGTCTTTATGAGCAAACGCGATGTCTGCTGGAGCAGTTCGGCATGGCGGAAATGGATCCCGCCACGCCCATAAACCGTTTAGGCGTGGGCCGCCGCCAACTGGTGGAAATAGCTCGCGGCCTGCGGCAGGATTGCCGCGTGCTGCTTCTGGATGAACCCACGGCGTCGCTGACGGATGTCGAAACGAAGGTGCTTTTTGAACATATTCGCCGCCTGCGCAGCCGGGGCGTCGCTATCGTGTATATTTCGCACCGTATGGAGGAAATCTCCCGCATCGCCGACCGTATCACCATTCTGCGCGACGGCCGGCGGGTAGGGGAGTACCTCGCCGGGGAACTATCCACCGAGCAAATGATACACCATATGGTCGGCCGTGAACTCTCGGCCGTTGCCGCCGCATCCTCCGCTACGGCTGAGATTATCCTGCGGGTGGAAGGCTTAAGCCGGCCGCCGCGGGTTCGTGAGGTCAGTTTTGACCTGCATCGCGGGGAAATCCTCGGTTTCGCCGGGCTTAATGGCGCTGGGCGCACCGAGACGATGCGCTGCCTTTTCGGGGCAGATAGGCCGCAGGCGGGGGAGGTCTTTCTGTATGGCGGCCGGCGGCCGGTGCGCATCGCTTCGCCCGCTCAGGCGGTAAAGCACGGCATCGCCTGGCTCAGCGAAGACCGTAAGGATGAAGGCCTGATTCTCGCCCAGGCGATCTGCCGCAACATCACGCTGACGCGCATGGCCGGCGTGAGCCGCGGGGGCTGGATTCACTTCGGCCGCGAGCGGCAGGTCGGCCAGACCTATCGCCAGACGCTCGATATCCGCTGCCCGGATGTCGAGCAGTCAGCGGGTTCTCTTTCCGGCGGCAATCAGCAGAAGATTGTGCTGGCCAAATGGCTTTGGCGCGACTGCAATATTCTTATCTGTGATGAGCCGACGCGGGGCATTGACGTCGGGGCGAAGTTTGAAATTTACCGCCTGCTGCGGCAGTTGGCCGCGGCCGGCAAGGCCATCATCCTGATTTCTTCGGAGCTGAGCGAATTACTGGCGCTGTGCGACCGAATCGCCGTCATGTCCGCCGGAAGGCTTACGGCCATCCTCAACCGCGAAACCTTTAATCAGGAGGCCATCATGGCCGCCGCCTTCGCCGAACATCTCAAATCCTCTGTCTTATCAGCGTCATCAGCGCCATCAGCGTCAAAAAGATTTTAGCCACAGATTTATACTGATCTGCCTGAGGCGGACGAATATCATTCTGGCTTCTAGCTTCTTACTTCTTGCTTCTTATTTCTCACTACGAAGAACACGAAAAACACGAAGAAAAAAGAACTTTATCCGCAGATGGCGCAGATTTTCGCAGATTCAGCCCGGTAGGATGGGGCTCTTAGCCCATGCCGTCTTGCTTTGGGCCGCAAAGACCTGTCACGGCGTAGTCGATTTATCGCGGCGTAGTTATAAACGAAGCCGGAAGACGAAGACGGAACGCAACCGTCGCAAAGATTTTGGCATATTTGGCCTTGTTTTCCTTCCCGCTTTTCGGTATATTAGCCGTTATCGGCAGGATCAGCGTCAAAACAAGGGCAGAAATGTCTTTTTAACGGAAAAGATATCGGGTTGGCTTAAGATAGCATGGAGGCTTCTTATGAGATGGACGGATTCTTGGGTTCTGGGGATTTTCCTGACAGGTTTACTGGCTCATACGTCTATGGCCCTGGTGGTGACTCCCTTCCCTGATGCCAATTTTGAAGCGGCGGTAAGGGATGAGCTGGGCATTCCCGCCCCCACCCCTCTCACGGATGCCGACATGCTGAATCTGACCGGTTTATATGCCCCCTCTAGCGACATCTCAGATATTACCGGCATCGGCTACGCCCGTAACCTGACATGGCTCTCGTTGTGCTATAACCAGTTGAGCAGTCTGCCCCCGGAAATTGGATGCCTGACCCAACTGACAGAACTCGATTTGCACGATAACCAGCTAACCAGCCTGCCGGCGGAGATCGGGAACCTGACGAAGCTGACGTATCTCCTTTTGCACGGCAACCAGCTAACCAGTCTGCCGATGGAGATCGGGAACCTGACGGATTTGCGTTTCTTCTATTTGTATGACAACCAACTGACCAGCCTGCCGGCGGTGATCGGTAATCTTGTTGATCTGAAGCTTCTGTATTTAATCGATAATGAGTTGACCAGCCTGCCGGCGGAGATTGGAAACTTGACAAATCTGACGGATCTCGGTTTGCATGATAACCAACTGACCAGTCTGCCGCCGCAACTCGGAAACCTGATCCTTCTGACAGAGCTTGATTTACACCGTAACCAGCTCATCACCCTGCCGGCGGAGATTGGAAATCTGACGAATCTGCAACGGCTCATTGTATCCTATAACCAACTGACCAGCCTACCTCCGGAGATCGGAAATCTGGTCCACCTGACCGAGCTGGACCTAAACGCCAACGAACTCGATAGCCTGCCCGCGACCATAGGAAATTTGGCCGACGTGCAGACCCTGTATTTATATGGAAATCAACTCACCTGCCTGCCGGCGGAATTATGGAATATGACCCATCTGACGAGACTTGATGTGAGCCATAATTCACTCGGTAGCCTGCCGCCGGAGATCGCCAACCTGACCCACCTGACGGGACTGGATGTAAGTGCGAACCAACTCTGTAGCCTACCGGCGGAGATCGGCAACCTGGCCGACTTGACTGGACTGGATGCGAGTATGACCCAGCTCAGTAGCCTGCCGCCGGAGATCGGGAACCTTGTCAATCTAAAGTATCTTACCTTGTTCAACAATCAACTCAGCGCGTTACCGACGGAAATCGGCAACCTGACCTATCTGAATACACTGCAATTGCACGGCAACCAGCTCAGCGCGGTGCCGGTGGTCGTCTGCAACCTGTCCCAATTAACCGAACTTGACGTAAGCTATAACCAGCTTGAGACATTGCCGCCGGAGATCGGGAATCTGGTGAACCTGACATATCTCAGCGCTGGAGGCAACCACTTAAGCACCCTGCCGCCGGAAATCGGCAACCTGATCCACTTGTCCAACCTTACTTTACAAGAGAACCAACTCAGCACCCTACCGGACGCTATCGGCTATATCACCGATCTGATATGGCTGGATCTATCCAAAAATCAATTAAACCACCTTCCCGATAACATCGTAAACCTGGCTAATCTCAGATTTCTATCTTTGCGCTTTAACCAAATGACCAGCTTGCCGCCGAACATGGGGGGGTTAACCAGCCTGACGCATCTGGATTTATCCTGCAATCAATTGAGCAGCCTGCCGCCAGAAATCGCAGATGCAACGGCTCTAAATTCGCTTGGCTTGAACGATAATCAGCTCAACAGCTTACCTTCCACTCTGGCAAACCTGGCGCATCTGACCTCTCTCGGGTTGGAGGGCAATCAATTCGATCATCTTCCGCCGGTCATCCTGAACATGACCCAACTGCAAGCTTTGGGTATGGGCGATAACCAATTGACCGTCTTACCCGCGGAGATCGCTAACCTGAACCAATTAAGGTATCTCCGATTATCCGATAACGCATTGAGCAGCCTGCCGGTGGAAGTCACCTGCCTGACGGAACTGTTTATGCTTGAGTTGGCCAATAATCAACTCAGCACGCTGCCGGTGGAGATCGCCAACCTGACGAACCTGGAAATCCTTTATTTGCAAAATAACCGGTTTAGCAGCCTGCCGCCGGAAATCGGCGACCTCCACCATTTAACGGAGCTTGTTCTGAGTCAGAATCAGCTTTTGAGTCTGCCGGGGGGAATTGGAAACCTGACCCATCTGCTCTTTCTGGAAGTGCAGGATAATCAACTCAGCAGTCTCCCCCCGGACGTTGAGCAGCTAACCACCCTGTATTATCTGGACATAAGCGACAACCCCCTGAATACGGTATTTTATTGCCGTCAGATGCCTCAAATCATGGCGAATAACCCATGGGTTTATATTAGTCTCGATCCCAATCCCAACACCTTGACCAATGACTGCTCCACGGAGGCAATGGAGTTGGCCCTGTTCGCCGGGCAATGGGGTGATACGGGCTGCGAGGTCGCCAACAACTGGTGCGGTGATGGTGACCTGAACCATGATGGCGTCGTGGACTTAATCGACTTCGCCGTCTTTGCCGGTCTGTGGCTTGAACCTGTCGGGCCATAAATAAAATGATAGAGATAATAATCTGGCTTCATTCGTGTCGATTCGTGCAAATTCGTGGCTAAAGTCTTGGTTTTCTTCGTGGCCTTCCGGCTTCGTTCCGCCTGAGGCGGACTTTGCCGTGATAATCGCGACTACGCCGTGATAAATCGACTACGCCGAGACAGGCATCGGCGGATATCGGCGGATTGGAAATTCTTAAAATCAGTCCGCCTCAGGCGAATCAGCGGCATCTGTGGCCAAAAAAATGACTTATCGGACGGGAGGGTTTCAGGGAGCGCGGCGGGATTATCGCAAGAATCAACGCCGGCTTTGAATGTCATGTCTTGTGGCAGCGAGGAACGCAGCGGGTGCTGGCGATGTTCGGCGAAGCTTATAGTCC
>CAZOCV010000087.1:8143-14349 GCA_964578395.1 uncultured Pirellulales bacterium | reverse complement strand
GCGGTTACGTTATCCGACTCATCAGGTCCAAAAAATACAGAACCCATCTCCACCGTCTCAGGCCTGTAATTTTCATCGGCGAATTTAGCTTTAACCAGCCGCACCCGCGCCTCATCGTCCGGCTCCGGCATAGGATAGATGTACATGGGCTGGCGTTGTCGTCCGCGCCAGGCATCCACGACATCGCGCAATTTTAGAAAACCTTTTCTCATAGCGCCGGAACAAAAATACCTGTCCATGTCCGCAATCCCGCGTTTAAGCTTATATCGGCCGATGGGGCGCTGCAGCGCCTTGCTCATCCGAATGTCTCCTTTTTCCTCCGCCAAACGCAGGAAGCCGCCATAGAATGACAAATCCAGCTCATTCCTGAGCGACTGCCGGGCGATATCGGCCAAACGCACCTTTTCCTTAAATTCACAACCGTCCATATCATTGAGCCTAAGCCCGACATAGGTCCTGATGCACTTTGAACAACGTCCACAATTAATATCGGCATTCTTCCAACATACCCACAAATTCGATACCGCGTCGGGATTTTGGGCGATGGTTCGCAGTTTTAAGGCGCGGTCCGCTTCCAGGCCGGCGTGGACAATACATGTTTTTTCTGTGGACCAGAGCGGGCACAGCAGCGGATGCGCCCCATCGGCGATATGCCACCGGTACGTTTCCGAACCGCTGATGAAGGCTTTACTTAAACCCAACACATAGGCGATACTGGCCAGACAGGCGCCGTAATTAGTGGAGCCGGCCAGGCCCGATTCGCTCTTAAAGGCGTTCCAACTGGTTTCCACGGGAATTAATTTTTTCCCCAGTTTTTCGGCAAACCGCGTATTTCGCTGCACCTTCTCCCTCCAGGTCCCGGTCGGCGCACGAAAATCGAAACCGTTAATCAATATCAGATATTCGATTTCCGAGATATGCTTCAGCAAAGTATAGGTGGCGTCCACGCCCCCGGAAAAGAACGACCCGCAGCCGTTTCCGTTTGGCTCCAGCGGCCGGGCCTCGGCCACGACCTTAATCCGCTTGAAGATGGGATTCCAGCAATGGTATATCTCCTGAATAGACTCCGCCTGGGCAAGAAACCGTGACGATACGCTGCAAGAGTTATCAACCTCCAAGTCCTCTCCCAGCAGCATCGCCGGCGCTAGCGCCACACACGCAAAACAGGTAGCGTCTCCGGGATCCGCCGCAAAGGCCGAAGGGAAACGATACCAGAACGTCTGTTTGCCAATTTGGCCCGAAAGCTGATTATACGTCCCATATTGTTCATATCGGATGTCAGCAATTTTCATGTCACACCTCCTGACACGAAGGCTAAATTCAGAAGCGACCGTATCGCAAATAAAAAACACCTATATTGACCGACCGGTTCTACCGGCAAAACGCCTGTGCAAAAACCGAAGGTCGGCTTCATTTGCCGGCCTCCCGGATAATTTCTTCGGGTAAGGTTTGCAGATAAGCCTTGCGTCCGCCTCCGTGAGTGGCCTGATAAATGGAAAGGCTCCACTCGTAATTGCCCTCGATAAAGACCGGCCCGTTTTCCGTAAAAGCAATGTCCCATCCGATGGAATGAAACGCATAGAAATACTCGTGCAGCGCCACCGCTAGTTTTATCGCTTCCTGATAATAGGGAACCGAGAATTCTTTGAAAACCACACCGGTATCGGGATGGCGGTCGGTGCGCGTGCCCTTGCCGGGAGAGAAAAAGCCGTACTCGCCCAGCCTGCCCGTCTGTAAATCCATTTTCATCGCCAGGCCGCCCGGCGTCCAGTTGTCGAAGGGATTGCCTCCCACGCCGGTTTTGCATACGGCATAGAACGGGCGAATCGTATCATTTTTACGCACCGTAATCAGCCGGACGCAGTTTACCGAGCCGGGATTCAGTTCATTCATGCGCGGATGCTGGCGAATTCGTTCCTGAAGCAGAATTTTGCCCATCATTCGTTCGCGTAATTGTTCGAGAGAAGACTCCTGGCTTTTGACAAATAATTTGCCGTTGCTGACCTTCACCGGATAAATCCCCTGAGCGCTATCCGCCAGAAATTCCTTGATAAAGACATCGAGGTCGCGGTCGATAAGGCTGGCGAAGGGTTTTTCCCCGCTCCCGTCCAGCCAGTAAATAGCGTCTTTATCGCCCACCGCGAGGATTTTCGGCACCGGAAACCCCAGCGACGTAAGATACTGGCTGAATATAAATTTGTCATCCAGCAGGCAGCCGTAATCAATATATTTGGGATCGTTGCGGCGGGCGCGCTGCGCGTAATAGGCATTGGCGCGGGTGCGCCACTTTTTGTACTGCGACATGGTTAAATAATCACGCGGATCGATTCCCGTTTTACGATCAAGGCCGAAGCAAAAATAATAACCGTTCACTTCCTGAGTTCGCAGCAAACACCAGAGGTTATCCAGAAAAATCCGTGTTTTGGATTTTCGTTCCGCTTCCGGATAATACGTTCGGCTTAGTTGGGGATCGCTGACCAGCCGCCACATGCGCCGCAGCCGGCCGGGAAACATATACATAAAATGACCTGCGGCTCGTATCATAGGTGTTTGCTTTCCAGATAATTCAAAGGCATAGCCGGCTCAGAAATTCTTCGCCAGCGCGGCGAAAGCCGGCATAGGAAATTAATCGGTCCTGATATTATTGGCATCAGACCTTCTCCGCCATCATGAAATTCATTTGACAAATAGCAGACTTCGCAACGGAACAAATAGCCGCTTGATCCGGGCGAATATCCGCTGCCTGTCATTGGCCGGCACCAGCAGCCAAAAAGCGACCGGCAGATATCCCGTTATCACCAGCGCGACCTGCAGGAAAAACCATCCCCAGGTCTCTCCGGGAAGCTTTCGCTGGATCAGCAGGCACAAGCCCGCGAATACCAGAAAAACCAGCACCGCCCGGGCGCAAATTTGCCAGACAAACGATTTCCATGAAATCCGGGTTCGCTGAAACGTAAAACCCAGAGTCACAAAAAACCGCATCAGGATGCGCGACACCAGGGTTCCCGCCGCGATACCGGCCAAACCCCAGTTCCGAACCAGCACAAAATATAATGACAATCCCAGATTCAGCAGGGCTTCGACAATGCTTAACGTGGCGGTCAACTTAACATGGCCCAGGGACGCCAGCAGCCCCCGAGCGCCGACATCCATCAGAACCGGCAGATTGGACGCCGCCAGTATCGTCAGAACCAGCGCCGACTGGTGAACCGATTCCATCGGAAATTTCGCCGGATCAAACATCCAGAGTTTCATAAAAGGCTCGGCGAAAAAACAAAATCCGGCGTACATGGGCAAGCCGAAAATCAGCGACAGACGGACCTGCCGGAAAAACAGCCACCGAGCCGAACCCATTTCATTACGCGCGACAGCTTTTTGAACAGAAGGAAAAAACGTGTTGCCAATCAGGCTGAGAAAACTGGATGAGTAAAAACTCAGCATCGCGCCTACGGAATAAACCGCTACAGATTCCACGCTGATCGCCGCACCGGCAATAAAAAGATCTGTCTGGCCGATAATCTTCACCGAAACCGCGCTGATAAAAGCAAAAATTCCGTAGCTGTACAGTTCATACAACCGCTCTTTCATATACAATAACGGCCAGACGCGCAACCGGGGGTAAATGCGGCGGGCGAGAAACTGATTGCCCAGCAAACCGACCAGATTCGAGGCCACCACCGCCAGCGACAACCCCAATATACCCAGTCCCCCCATCAGCGCCAGTATCGTGCCAACCGTCCGCAACGCCAGAATAATCAAATCCATCCCGTTGCTGACATCAAACCGATCGTGAGCGCCCAATACGCTGGAAAATAAAACCCGCACCATGGAGATCCACACATTCGCCGCCAGCAGCGGTAAAAGCCACGCTACCATGGTATGATATTCCGCCGGCACCGATGAAAAAAATCGGGGAAATAGCCAGCCTAATCCTGCTCCCACCGCCACGATTCCAAAACCAATGATGGAAAAGATGCCCAGAGAGGTTCGGATCGTCTGATCGACTTTATCATGCTCACCGCGCCCCAGATATAAAATAATATATCGTCCGGTGCTGGCGCGAATCCCCAGATCCAGTATTCCCATATAACCGGTAAATAAGGTCAGCAGGCTCCAGATGCCGTATTCCACCTCACCCAGGTTATGCACCACAAAGGGCGAAAGAAAAAACATCACCGCCAGATTGACCGCATGGCCAATCCAGTTCGCGCCGAGATTGCGTGCATATACAATGGCTTTGCTCATGGCTGCGTGTGACCTGTTCCTTTAATGAATCGTGGACGGCTTGTCCAGTTGTCGGCAAATCAATTCTAATTTTTCCGGCCAGGTTTCCTGGGCCATCGCCCGGCAGCGCTGCTCGCGGCCGCCGGCTTCCTCAGACAGGCATGCCTCCGCGGCAGATATAAACGCCTTCGGCGTGTCGGCGATATGTATTAAATGTTGATACCGCATCACTTCCGGCATGGGCGTGGAAATCACCGGCAATCCGGCCGCCAGATATTCGCGCAGTTTGATGGGATTGACGGCATGGGTAAGCTGATTAACCTGAAACGGAATCAAGCCCACATCGAAATGCCGACAATACGCCGGCAATTCCTGATACCGCTTGCGCCCCAGAAAGTGCATGTTCGCTATTTGGCGGTAAGGCGTCAAATCTACCGTGGAGTCGCCCAGCAGCACAAAGTGCCATGCCGGCCGCAACCGGGCAACCTGGGCCAAAAGGTCCACGTTCACCCAGTCACGAATCAGGCCAAAAAATCCTAAACGCGGATGTGGAATATCCGCTAAATCCGCCGGTTCGGCCAAATCAGAATGTACCGCTGCGGCAAAGTGTTCATAATCGACGCCGTGCGGCACCAGCAGCGTGTTCGCATTAAAAGCTGCTTTCTGCTCCTGAAGCGTTGATGATGTCGTCACCACCAAATCGGCCCGGCGGCACAAATCTTCCTCGTCGCGAAGAACTTGAGACGTATCGTAGCCGGTGAAGGCCGAATGGTCATCCACGCAGTAATACACCACCTTTTCTTCCCCAAAGCGCCCTAACAAATAGGAAATATCGGGCGTAAACGACCAAAGCTGCACCGGGCCGGCCGGCAGTTTGCGCAACGCCGCCCGCAACTGCTTTAACAGCAGCAGCCGGTTGAACTTACGCGCCCATCGGCGACTTGGCAGGGGGATAACCATGGGGGTTAATACGTACAAATTCTTGCGGGGGTTCGTTAATCCCGCGAAAACTTCTTTGAGCTTGCGCCGAATATACGCCAGGTCCGACGAACTGACCGAGGGCGTCCGGGAAGCATGATAATTCACCCACAAGACGGTATTATGCTCCGCCAGCAAGTGCATCACATGATGCTTGCTGGTGGGCGGTGCATCGTAACCGCTGGCGAAGCATAAAATTATCCGGCCTTCAATCATACTTTATTAATCGGTTGGTTTTTCCCAACAACCCCAACTTCTCCCTATTTCGAATCGCGATAATGGGGCCAGCGCCAGGCCATCGCGCCGGGCAGGCCCAGGGCAATGCCCGCCGCGCCGACCAGAACATCACTGAGACGGTTTTGCCGGCCGGCAATTCCGCCCTGCATTTTTTCCAGCATGAAGGCGGCCGCTATACATATCATCAATGACAGTACCACCACCCAAAAACGCCGCCGCAGCACGGTCGATAACGCCAGCGAAACCAATACCATCAACAGCGCCATCGCCGGCATGTGCAGTATATTTTGCATGTCGGAGGAAAGGCCTGAATTCCACACTCCCAAAAAAGGTAAATACTGACCGTCATACAGACGATTGGCCTGGATCAGCATAAAGGCATACGCGCCGGCCAAAATCCACACCGCCGCGGCGACAAACCAGTTAATGTGCGCACGGCGCGGAGGCATGGGCAGCACCTCGGTATGTTTTGGGATGCCGCCGTGGACATGAACATGTCCGGGCTTATGGGCCTTTTTCTCAACCGATTCAACGGCGGGAACTGTTTGGTCCTGATCTCCCGTGAGTTGCCTGCATAATTCCACCAATGGCGCCATGCGCGGCGACCAGGCGTAGCGCTCCGCCGCACACCGCCGCGCTTCCGACCCCAGCGCGGCACGATACGCATCGTCGTCAAACAATCTGCCAATTTGCGCCTGCCATTGTTCCGGCGTATCCGCCTTCAGCACGTCTTTTTCCGGTTGCGCTTCCAATCCCTCCAGCGCCGG
>CAZOCV010000087.1:0-8043 GCA_964578395.1 uncultured Pirellulales bacterium | reverse complement strand
AACCAGCAGACCCCGTCGATGTTCGGCTCATAATCCATCGTTCCGGTAAACACCAGCGAACCCTTGACGGCCTGCGGCGCGCGATTCGGCTGGAAGTACTCAATATCCACCCCGTTGCTCAGCGCCTGCACTTTACCCGGATACACACCCAGCACCTGGCTTTCCGCCTCGCTCACCAAAAGCACCTTATGGCAATGAACAATGGCGTCCTCCTCCAGTTGGCGCACCAGCCGAGCTTCACGCTGATATATCCATCGTTTCGGCCAACGGGCGTTCTCCGCGTAGGCGGACCATTTCGCACTGTCCACATCCACCAGATCCATAATCCGCGGACACCGCCCGGCGTAACGTAAATAATTCACCATCGCCGACGAACACGCCATCACTAAATCGAAAGGTCTGTTTTTGGTTTCTTTTTCAATAAGTTTCGCCAGCCGCGCGCTGTGAAAATGCCGCTCCGTTACGGATGTGCCCGCCATGAATGCCGCGAATCCTTCGCGCACCCGTCCTTTGCGCCCGTCCGCCGGCGCCAGCAGCACCTTCTCACACCACTGGCGCATCATTTGCCCGGCGTCTTCATCGTGCGCTTCGTGCGCGGGCGTCGCCAGGGTGATGCGATAATGCTCCGCCAACGCTAGAATCTGATGATATGCGCGCACCCGTTCGCCCTTATCGGGAGGAAACGGCATACGATGCGTAATAAACAGTAATCGTTTCAACGTGATGTTATACTCTCTCTGAAGAACTCAACCTGGTCCAAAAGGCCTTGCCGGCGCCGCCGGTGTATCGGCTTTCGGGGGCGGGCCATACGTCCTTGCGTCTGCGCAGGGCGACCCGCGCTGGGACTTATAAATAATAATCGAAATACCGCGGCACGTAGGTTTTCTGATGGGTCAAAAAGATGCCGGCGATGTTGACGTCCGCCGCCTGCAGCAATCCTACCGCTCGTTCGATGGACTCCCGATGGGTTTTATTCATGCGAATCACCAGCAGGGCGTCGCCCGTCACCCGGCCAAAAATGCTCGCGTCCGAAGCCGATCCCACCGGCGGGGTATCCACCAGAATGATATCATATTTTCGCTGTAAGTCCTGTATCAGCCGGCTCGACGACATGCGGCTGATGACTTCGCCGATTTCATGTTTCCGCGCGCCGCCGGCGGCGATGGCGTCCAGGTGCGGACACTGCGTCGGCTGCAAGGCATCCTCCAAACGAACTTTCTCCCGCAGAACCTCCGCCAGGCCCGGAGTTTTATCCAGGCCCAGAACGTTGGTCAGCCGGTCTTTGCGCAAATCGCCGTCGATGACCAATACCCGCGTATCCGGCAATTCCGCCATGACAAACGCCAGATTCAGCGTGGTGACGGTTTTCCCTTCATTGGCTTCAGCCGACGTAATAATCATCGATAACTGCTTATTTTTCGCGCGGGCCAGAATATTGGTCCGCAGACTGCGATACTGTTCGGTATAAATGCTCCCCGGATCATTAAACGCCACCAGGTCCGAACCATATTTTTTTGTCCGGGCGTAGGTGCGCGATATGCTCCCGGCAGAAACGGGTTTCTGCTCGGGTGTCGGCGCGGCGTCGTCAGGTGCGGACAAGGCCGCGGCTTGGGTCACCGGGGTTTTCGCACGAGCCGGCTCCTGGGGCGCAGAGGCGCCTTTCTGCTGCTCTTCAGCCTGTTTTTTCCTAAAGGCGTCACTGATATTTCCCATACCGGTCTCCTGATAACTTATCCGTTTTTAGCGGCGGAGGTTTCATTTCCACTGGTCTGCAATCCCCAGCAGGTCATGTCGCGCAAAACATCCATGATAATGCTGGTCTCTATCTGAGTTTGACCTTTGACATATCCCACCAGCAGCGCGTTGTCGCACAGCGTATTAATCAGCCGGGGTATGCCGTCCGTTGCGGCGTGAATGGCGTCCAGGGCCTCCGAGGTAAAAAGGCCTGCGGCACCATTCAGCGACGCCACCTGCAGGCGATGCTGCACATAGGCGCGGGTATCGCCGAGCGTAAGATTTTTCAGATGATAACTTAATACGATCCGCTGCCGCAACGGCTCCCAGCGCGGCTCCATGATTTTTTCCCGCAGTTCCGGCTGACCGATAAGAACAATCTGGATCATTCGCTGCCCTTCGCATTCCCAGTTCCACAGCAGCCGCAATTCCTCCAGCGAGGCGTTGGTCATTTCCTGGGCTTCATCCAGAATCAGCGCCACCAGCCGGCCGCGATGATGCAGACGCAGCAGGTAATCCTGCAAATCCTCTTCCAGAGAGACCTTGTCCGCCGTCGCGCGGGCGGTCAGGCCCACCTGGCGGGCAAATGATTTTAAAAGCTGCTTTTTCGATTCCGGCGGATTCAGCATCAGCACCGTCTGGCAGCCCGGCCCCAGCCGTTCGCGCAGCACATGGCCGACAAAACTTTTGCCCGCGCCCACTTCACCGGTAATCAGCACCATCCCCTTGCGCTGCTGCACCGCGTAGATCATATTCGCCAGCGCTTCGGTATGCACGGCGCTTTCATAAAAATACTTGCCGTCGCAACTCAGCGCAAAGGGAAATTCCCGTAACTTGTAAAATTCTAAATACATTTAATCTTCTTAAAATACCTGGTTGGTGATTTCTTTGATACGCTCCCATGCCAGACCGGCTTGGTGGCTTAAAAACGCCGTCGGCGACGCTTGCCATTGTGTATAAGATTCCGGGTGCTGCAAACGCAGAGTGACATCCAGGGTCGTCAGCACTAGCGCCACGGTTAACACCACCACGACCAGAGGAACAATGACCCATTTCCGGAATTTGCGCAGGAATCCTTTCTGCGGCGTCACAATCACATCCACATAACCAAATACCGGTATCCCAAAGCCTTTGGCGGCCTCTTCCGGCGTGCTGACCGTCTGATCTATCCAACTGGCCAGAAACACCAGGCCGCCGCCGAAAACAAGTCCTCCCAGCACGGCGAAACCCAGAATCTTCCACAACGACGGCGACGAAGGCAAATACTGCCTCGAGGCCGCCTGCACCGCGTTCAAATGCGTGCGCCGTTTGGCCGCTTCCGCCGCCAGGTTCATCTGGATGGCCGTACGCTGGTCTTCCCACCGATTCAGTTCCTGCTCTTTATCGGTCATCTTCTTGATTAACTCAAGATATTCCCGCCGCGCCGGCCCGAAATTGGCCATTAAATCATTATACAAGGTCCGCTGTGCTTCCAGTCGCGCCAGACGATTTTTGGCTACTTCCACCTGAACTTTTAAGCGCAGTCGCTCCAGTTCCAGTTGGTTCACCTGTCCGCTGGCGCCATACACTTCATTCAATACCGCCGTCGGCTCGGTTTTGGCCAGGTCCTGCTCGAGTTGCTCAATTTTTCGTTTCAGAAGCAGAATCGTAGGATGCGCCTCTTTCATGTTTCTAACCGCCGTCAGTTCGGTAAGTTGATTTTGCGCATTACGCAAATCATCCTGCAAGCGAGTATATTCCGGATTCGGCCCCTTGATAATTTCGCGGGGATTTTCTTCTTCGCCTTCCTTGACCTCCGGCGGCGCCAGCGAATCCAGCCGCGCCAGTTGCTGCTGGTCGGCTTCGTACTGAAGCTGCAGTTGTTCATAATCCGCTGTTACTTTTAATAACTCTTCGTGTAAAGCACCGGGGCTTTCCGGCAATATCCCGGATTTTTCCGTTTCGAAATTGATGCGCTCGTTGATAACCTCGAATAACTGGCTGTTGCAGTTCTGCACCTGTTTGTCCAGAAAGTCATAACTGGACCGAAGTTGATCCACAATCTGCTCGCTGGTGCGATTAATATAATTTTCCACCAGCATATTGGCCATTTGCATCGCTTTCGCCGGATCGGAATCCGTGTAGCTGACTTTAACCAAATCCACCTCTTCCGATTGCACCTCCCATTTGACGCTGGTGGCCTCCATGACTTTTTCCGCCATTTGCTGACGCTGGCGCTGGCCTTCTTCGGTCCAATCGCCGCCTTCCTGCAGCGGCAGCCCCTGCGTCCAGCCCAACTGATCAATGGCTTTGAATACGGCGTTTTGGCCCGCCAACTCGTATTGCTGCGTCAGTTTGGAGGTCTTGAAGGAGTCACTGCCGCGCAAACTCGTTTGCGCCGAAGCTGGATCTTTGCGCCGCTCAAAAATCGTCGTCGCCGTATAACGCAACGGTATAAATCGCGAACACAAAAGCACCAGAACGGCGAATAAGACCGCCGCCACGACGACCAATCGCCACCGGCGAAAAACCGTTCGTATAAATTTTCGCAGCGTTAAAGGTTCTTTTTCCTTGCTCATATTTTCACCTGATAATCAATTTTTATAACGGTCTTCATAAGCCCATCCGGGATCGTACGCTTCCCGCACGCGATACGGTGCGGACGCCGCCTCCACCACCGGCTGCACCGGGAAGAGAACCTGACGAAACGCCAGACCCACCGCCGCAAACGGATTCGGCGGAACAAAAATCACATCGCCCGGCCGAAGTAAAACATTGTGCGACATGTCCCCCGTCTCCACCATCTTTTTCAGGTTAATCACAACCTCATCGGCTCCGGCCGGATTATGCCCCGCGAAAACATGTTCCTCCGCCAAACTTTTTCGCGCGTCCTTATCTTCGGGCAGCAAATAACCGCCCTGCTGCGGCGAGGAGGCGCGAATCAATTTTATCTTTTCCGGCCAGGCCAAATCTGTCGGCCGGGACCGCGCCAAGGCATCCAAAACTGTATCCGAACCGGTCCACGGCAAAGGCCCGGCGCCGCTGACCTGGCCCAACACAAAAAATTTCTGAGAGTTATACCCCACCACCTCCACCGTTACATCCGCCTCTCCATAATACTTCTGCGACGCCTGGAGGATGGCCGCTTCCACCTCCGAAGGCGTTTTGCCGACAACATCGATTTCCCCTAACAGGGGCAGGACAATTTTCCCGTCCGGGCGGATTCTCTGTGATAGCTTGTTGATTTCCTCGATGCTCACGGAGGAAAACGCCAGAACATCCGGGGGATATACTCGGTATTCAATGCCGGAAACCGGCCGGGGCGGCGATTGCAAAAACGCCTCCAGATTGCTGTATTTGCTGCCGCACCCCATACCGGCGACCAGACTCGCCAAGGCTATGGCCGTTAGGATTGTTATTGCTGTTTTTCTCATAATCTTTACCGTACCCTTAAGTTATACTATATTTATCTGGCCAAAAATAACTGAACTGAAGAAGGGAATTGTCCATTTGACCATAATGAGCATTTTTCGGGCCGGCGGCGATAACGCCAGCGAATATTTGGCTGGTTTACCTCATAGCCTTTCACCCGTAAATAACTTATTATACTTGATCTTATAGCTCCTGTCCACAATTTTCCCTTCTTTTGGGGCAACCGTAGCCATTGTTAATAAAGAAGATAGGGAAAAATCGCTACACCCGATAACCTTTTGCTAAATTCCCGAAAGCGGCATTTACCCGACGTGTTTTTTAGCAATTTCTTTCTTTTTTTCTTGATATTTATTATCGGACTTTCAATAATAGAGTTCTTCAATTATAAATAAGTAAATAGGCAGCCCCGGTTCATTGTTTTTATAAAATATTATTTATTACCTGCCATCTATTATTACCTTTATTGGGGCTTTGGCAACCTTCCAGATAATTCGGGTTTTCTGTAGCAATTGTATCGGTTAGAGCAACCAGGTAAGTTTGCCGTCGAAAAAAAACGCATTGGCGAGCCAAAAATCACCAAAAACGCATGATTTCACCCTCCTTATATCGTAGTTTTGCCTTTGGATGATGTAATTGTTTGTATTTACGGAGGCAGAGCTATGTTAAAGACAGAATACCAGATACCCTCGGACAAAACAGGTTCCGTCATGGGGTCGTCTTCTTTTGCCCCATCGTCCGATAAAGGGAAAAGCCGGCGCATGCAGCTATTGAAGCGTATGGGTTGCTTTGGCAAAGGCCTGCGGGGGGTTGTCATACAGCGGGCCATAACTGCCGACGACCTGCGCCAGGCGTATGCGCTGGTCCACGATTGTTATGTCGAAGAAGGGTATATATTCCCCCTGCCGTCTGGTATGCGCATGCGGATTTACGAAGCGCTGCCCGAAACGGCCACATTTGTTGCCAAGGCCGGAAAACGTGTCGTTGGCGTCACAAGTGTGATTTTCGATAGCACTGATTTGGGTCTGCCTTCTGATCACGTTTTCCATGACGAAATCAATGCTTTGCGCCGCCAGGGTCGTAAAATCGCTGAAATCAGCAACTGGGCCATTGCCCCTGATTATCGCCGTACCGCCGTGCTGACAGAGCTTATACGTTGCTATGTCGCCTATCTTCAGGCCGCAGGCTGCGATGATGCCATTGGCGCTATTTGCCGCAATCATTGGCATTTTTATCAGCTTATGGGCTATGACCGTATGATTGGTTCTGAACGCAGTTATTCCGCCCAAATCCACGATCCGGTTATTTTGGTGAATATGGGTCTGGATCGCTTGCAGGAGCGGTTTAATGGCACGGCGGACACTACCTGCGAGGACAACGCCATTTTAAAACGGTATTACCAGGCAACGAATCCTTATCACGGCTGTATCGACTGCTGGAATCAGGCCGCCCAAAAAGCCTTTCATGACCCCGCGCTGCTCCGGCGGCTTTTTGTCGAACAAAGCAGCGTTTTGGCCGATTGCAACCGGGAAGAACTCGAAATTATTCGCAGCCGCTGGGGCGAAGATTTATTCCTGAATGTTTTGGGACATAACATCATTTACGATGGTTTTATTTTAGATGGTTCCCTGCTTGATTCAGAAAGCTGAGAGAATTCTGCAAAAGTTAAGCAAAATCCGCTTTTTTACTCCAAAACGGCCTTTTTTTGTTGCTAAGGTAAAGAATTAACCGATATTGGTCGGAGGTGAGAAGAGAGAGAGATGGAAACTCAAATAATTGCAG
This sequence comes from uncultured Pirellulales bacterium, assembly GCA_964578395.1. Classification (GTDB taxonomy): domain Bacteria; phylum Planctomycetota; class Phycisphaerae; order Sedimentisphaerales; family SM23-30; genus JAFGBA01. Next base: position 1,119 of record CAZOCV010000087.1, on the reverse strand, counting down.
AAACAATGATAACAGAAGCTGAAAATCCCACTCAAATGTCAACCCGGAAATCTTCCAAAGGCAAAAGCCGGCGGATGAAACTCCTGGAGCGAATGGGGTGTTTTGGCGCCTTGCCGGAAAATATCACCATCAGCCGGGCCGTTTCAGCGGAAGAATTGGTCGAATCATTCAAGATGGTGCATGATTCTTATATTGAATTGCGATATATGCTGCCTCAGCCATCTGGCCTGCGCATCCGCCTATTTGACACCACGCCGGATACCGCAACCTTTATCGCCAGAGAGGGCGATAAAATTATCGGTGTCACCAGTATAGTGATTGATTCGCAGGAAATGGGTTTACCTTCTGACAAAGCCTTTCGCCAGGAAAACAATGAGCTTCGTCGGGCGGGCCGCAAGGTATGCGAGGGGACCAACTGGTTCATCGTTCCTGAATATCGGCGTACGCCGGTCATGACGGAACTGATGCGTTGCTGCTTCGCTTATGCCATGTTTCGCGGCTGCACCGACATGGTGGCCGAGGTCAGCCCCACCCACAGGGCCTTTTATGAAATCATGGCGTTTGAAAATATTGGTTCCGAGCGCAATTCCTGCCCGGATCCGGAAATTGATGACCCCGTCGTTTTGATGAACCTGACCATTAAGGAAACGGTTCAGCAGGTAGCCCACCTCAAAGCGGACGATAATTGCGATCTGGCTTACGTGAAGGTTTTTTATATTGATGAAAACGTCTATCACGACCGGATGAAAGCCTGGCAAACGCAGGCCCAGGAATCCTTCAGCGATCCTGATTTCCTTTTCGAGTTATTCGAAGAAAAAAGCGGTTTTCTCGCCGACTGCGGCGAAAAAGAACGCGATATTATCTCGAACCTGTGGGGTGAAGAACTTTATCAGGACGTGCAATCACGGGAAAATCTGTGCTTGACTACCTACAGCGTTCCCGACCTGAAATTTACGACATCGCTGATGGCCGTTCTGACTCAACGGCGTATTGCCTGATAGATAATACGGCGCTGCGTTTACACGCTGCCGCGCTGATATATGACCGCCTGAAAGCTTAAGCAACCCTTTGGTTTTCAGGCGGTTTTTTTCTGCGCATAAAAAACCGGCCGATCAGGTT
>CAZOCV010000086.1:0-14449 GCA_964578395.1 uncultured Pirellulales bacterium | reverse complement strand
TTCGACGGGCAAAGGGCTTTGGCCAGTAAATTTGTGCCGGGCGAGGTGCCGGGCGGATGGAAATTTGACTGGGTGCGTGACCGCCGTGAGTTTCGCGCCCTCAAGGTTGCGGCGATGTGGCTCAACGACCTGGACCGCAGCGACAACAACAATATCGCCGCTGAGCATGATGGGCATATCACCTTTTACATGTTAGATTTCAATGCGGCCCTGGGAAGCTGGCAGGGACGGGCCAAAGAATACTGGCAAGGGTGCCGGTACCGATGGGACGTGGAAAAACAATTTTTGACGGTAATTACACTGGGTCTCTATCAACCGAATTGCCGACTGCAAGATATCTATGAATCACTCGCCATTGGACGGCTGGCGGCCCAATTCGATCCTGAGCAATGGCGAGCGGAAAAACCCAATCCTGCTTTTGACCGTATGACGCCCGCTGACGCAAAATGGATGGCTGAAAAAATAGAACAGTTCTCCACCGACCAACTCGCCGCTGTAATAAAAACCGCTCAATACCGCAATCCACAGGATGAGCAAGCCCTGCTGAAAATACTTTTGACGCGGCGGGAAATTATTTTGCGCTGGTGTCGGCAGCTCACTGAAGCAGCGCCATAAAATCCGTTGCCGTCACCTTGGCAAGGCTATCGACAATGCGGCTGGCCATTTTCAACTCCTCGCGGGTGCGGGTATTGGTGACGGCCAGTACGGCCATGCCGCCGGCCAGCGCCGCCTCAACGCCGGGAATGGCGTCTTCCACGACGACGCACGCGGACGGAGGCAGCCCCAGTTTTTTCGCCGCCAGCAGGAACGTATCCGGCGCGGGCTTGCCGTTTTTAATCTCACTGCTGGTGACAAACGCATCGAAACAATCCCGTGTGCCTGTCGCATCAAGCATCAGGTCCAGATTAACTTTTGGCGTGCTGGTGCCGATGGCCAGACGAAAGCCGTGCCGCTTAAGGTCGGCAAGCAACTCGCGCACGCCGGGCAACAACGATAGTTTGCCCTTTATCCGCCGGCGATAACACGCCTCCTTGTAATCGGCCATTTCGTTGATTTCATCTTCCGTCAGCGACCTGCCGGCCAGCCTGGGAACAATCACGGCGTTCTGCTTGCCGAACGACTCGTAAAAAAGTTCATCTGAATAATGCGTCCACCCCTCGCGTGCGGCCAAATCGTACCACGATTGCCGATGATATTCGGCTGTATCCACCAGCACGCCATCCAAATCAAAAATCACCCCTCGCGCCTGTTTCTGCACCATTACATCCATCCTCCCAACATAACCTTCAAATAAACCATAAGCATCGCCGCTATTAGAGAGAAACGCCTATAAGCATTCAATAGATTTTTTACCTATGTCGCAGACGCCGGCGTTATTATAGGTATTCTGCGTCAGCAACACATATTCCATGTAATTCGCGGGGCGTATTGCCGGTGTCCTCATAAATGACAGTTAGACGATTCTGCAGGTTGTATTCGTAACGCACCGAGGTGTTGTTGGCGCCGTCAACTGTGGTTTTGTGGATCAACAAACATATTAATGGTTCCTGACACCTTTATTTCGTGATTTTCTGAGCGACCACCAGCCAATCCCATGGATAAGGATCTTTCATCCAGCAAGGGGGAGAGGCATATTCGGTTGTCCAGGGATATTCAATTTTCTTCAATTCTTGAATATTCATGCCTCTGGCATTGAGCAGTACAGTGAGTTCTTCCTTAAGATAATGTTTTGTTTCCACATTATCGATGCGCACAATGCCTTCATGCAGCCTGCGATTATCCGCATACCAGCGCCTTCCAAAGTTCGCTCGGGCTGCGACTTGGGGGGCTATGCCATCTCGTAAATTCCATTCAATCAGACGAACATAAGCAAGAAAAGCGGACTCTAATGACGGCACAACAAGCACCAGATGCCCTCCATACTTAATATGCCTGCATACCACATTCATCATGCGGTTTCTTCGTACCAATGATGGCGTGAGAATCGTGTTAACGCAGAGTGCGACATCAACATTTGGCAGCCGAACTCGGGGCTTGGATAAATCTAATATTCGATAAGACACGTTGGAAAGATGGGCATATTTCTTCCTTGCCCGCGCAATACATTTGGGGGAAATATCCACGGCGTGAACGTTTTTAAAGCGTTTCGACAGGGCCGGTAGAAAATTACCGATTCCGCAACCGATATCGCCGGCCGTTTTCTTTTCTCCTTTATACCGGTCCATCTTTTTGAGAATGCGCCCCTCTCGATCATGCTTATACACGTCGAAAATCTCGGTCTCAAAAGTATCAGCGACGTTATCCCAATATTTGCGTTTCATATCACTTTAAGCAAATCTAAAACAGATAATATTCTGCAACCTACACCGTTATAGCAATAATGTCAAGAATAATATATTCGTTCGCTTCCTTATGGTCTTACCATGGAAGTAAAGGCCGTGCCTTGAGGACGTTGTCCGCCGCCGATAAAATATCGGGATGAGACATTATCGCGTCAGCTCTCATCGCCGCTTCGAACTCAAATACCATCTGGCCTGGGTCACAAGGCACTTATAAAAGCGCGTTTTACAGCGACATGGGCCATCGCTTGCGGGCGTATTGCCGGTGTCGTCATAAATGGCGGCCAGACGATTCTTCAGGTTGTGTTCGTAACAGACCGAGGTGGTGATGTCGCCGTCTGCCGTGGTATTGTGGACTAACAAAAAAATATTGGTTCCTGATACCGCAGCTTTAATCTCCTGGCCGCAGGAAAGACCCATTAAAACGGCCCAGCGGATTCGGAATTTTTACTTGTCCGTAACCGTAAGGCATGGTACATTACAACCTATCTTTGCGGAATAATCTTATCGCGGCATTTAGGAGCAGTAACATGCCTACGGTGTATGACGGCATCGGCACGTGGTATTACGGCAAGGACAATCTATTTCTTCGACGGGGCGTGTGCCCCTACTGCGGGCGGGAAGGCGAGCTAAGTTCTTTTGACACCACCAAATACTTCGTCGTGGTGTTCATCCCCCTGATCCCGCTGGGCAAAAGCCGGGTGCTGGATAAATGTCCCCACTGCACCAAGCACGCCGTTATCCCGCTCAAGCAGTGGCGACAGCAGCGGCAGGAGGCCATCGACAAGGCGGTTGCGGCCGTTCAGGCCCGACCCGACGACCCGCAGGCGCACCTGGAAGCGATGGACACCTTTATTACATTTCAAGACAGGGACTTGTGCCTGCAATACGCCAGTCTGGCACAAGAACGTTGCCCGGAAAACGCCGAGGTGCTGACGCAGGCGGGCCGAATGTTTGTCTATTTCGGCCGATTTGAGGAGGCCAACGAGGCGCTTGCGGCAGCCCTGGCCGTGGAGGAAACGGATGACCGCCATGAACTGCTGGCCATAACGCTGATCAAGGCGGGTCGGCCGGATGACGCTTCCGAACATTTGCTTCATATCGTGGAAAACAGCATCACCGACAAGGTGGGCACGCTCATCCTGCACGCCAAAAGTTTTCAGGCTCATGGCGAACACGACAAGGCCCTGGAAGTATTCGATGAGGCCGTGCGCATCTCACCGGAACTGGCCCAGAATAAGGAATACAAGAAACTGCGGAAATTATCGCAGAAAAACCTCGCCAGCGGCAAGGCGATTAAGAGCAAGGATTTGTCCGCCCTCGCCCAGACCCGTCAGGGTAGAGGCATTCGCCGCCAAGCAGCTAAAATCGTCGGGCCGGTAGTGCTGGCGGCGTTACTGGCCATCTATCTGGGCGTTGCCTGGAACAAAGGCCAGCATCGCAAAGTTTATCTGATTAACGGCCTCAATCACGTCTATTCGGTCAATATTGCCGATCAAACATTGGCGCTGACCCCGCATGTCCCGACGCCGGTGGAACTGGCCGAAGGCGATATTCGTCTGGTGGTGAATAATTGCCCTGTCATCGAATCGCCCCAGACACTGACTATCACCACAAATTTCTTTGCCCGCCCATTTATCAACCGCACGTTCATCATCAATCTCGACGCCGTCGAGGTGCTGGTGCGGGAAAAAGTGTATTACGCCGTGGAATATGCCTCCGCGCCTGATCCCACCTTTGAACTGCTCACCGGCAAAACCTTACATACCCTCAAGCATATCGACTATATCTTCACAACGTTCCCGAAGGAATTAGACCTTCCTGACGGCCGCCCCCTGTCCAAGGACCGCATTACCACCGTCAACAGAACGGATGCGCCGGTATCTTACGAAAACATGCCTTATAACTTGCTACAGAATAACGACATTGAAGATGTGCGCCGCTATTTGGAGCTTCAGGTGCGCTACCAGCAGGCGCCGGATGACTGGATGGAATTGTTTTTCATGCTGACCGAACCGGTCCAGGCGTGTGAACTGGCCCGGCCGTATCTGGCCGCCCGGCCGGTGCGCATGGACTGGCACCGGACTTACCAGGCTACGCGGGAAAAAATAGAGCCGGATTACGATCTGGCAAAAGAATATCAAAGCTACCTCGATACCGACCCCGATAATACGGACCTGTGTTATCTGCTCGCCCGCGTCACCGCAGATAAAGAGCAAGCCTGTGCCCTTTATCTGCGTTCGCTGCAAGAGCCGCATCCGTGCCCCTACGGATACAATGGCCTGGCGTACATCCACCAGTGTAATGGAGAATTCGAGGAAGCTTTGAACAAGTATCGCCAGGCACGGACCATGGATCCGAATAATCCCACCTTTGAAAATAACTATTACCAAATGCTGCTGGCCACGGAAAATCTCCAGGAAGCGCGACATTACTGCCGCGAGCGTCTTGCCCAAGAAGGCAACAGCCTTTCCTGGCTTTTACAGGATGTGGTGTTAACCGAAAGAATCGAAGGCCCCGGCTCCTCCCAGCCGATGCTGACAGAACGGTTAACAAGCATGGAACCCATGACAGACGAAGACAGGGAACTAGTGAAAGTTTGGCAGAAAGGCCTCAAAACGTATCTGGCCTATCTGCATCAGGATTTGCCGGCCTATCGGCAGAACCTTGACCAGAATAGTCCCAACGATCAATTCTGGCTGGCGCTGACGGACGGGAAAATCCCGGATGCCCAGTTGTACCAGGATTCGAAAAATCCTTATCAATATCTGCTGGTATATCTGGTTGCCGCCCGCTGCGGCGAGGAAAATCCTGACCGCTTTTACGATAAGGCCCTGGAATTATTAAAATCACAAGGCCGGGAAGAACGGCAGTTGGCTCAATGCTTAACCCCAGCTTCGCCCCGGCCGGAAGATGTTTGTGGCGCGACCATTGATACCAACGCCAAAGCCATATTATTAACGGCCCTGGGCGTAAAATATCCCCAGCACCGCCGGCAGTACCACGCTTTGGCGTCCCGGCTCAACTATCATCGTCAGCCCCCCTATTGGCTGCTGAAATCATTTCACGAGGAAGGATGAACCTCTAACCCATCGTCGCCTTAAGGTTTTTCCGGCGGGACGGCGGCATTCATCGCTTCGATGATGGGTGAGCGCGGGGGTTTGGCTTTTTCGATTTCGGTAATCAGCCGGCCCTGCCGCCAGATGCGGACAGTGCCGGTGGATTCACTGATGGTGATGGCGACGCTTTTGGTGGCGGCGGTAATGGCGGCGGCGGCCATATGGCGGGCGCCCAGGCCCTGGGGTAAATCTTCGGCAAACACCTTGGGCAGCAGGTAGGTTCCCGCCGACACCATCGCGCCGCTGCCTTTAATCACAAACGCCCCGTCCATGGTGCAAAACCCCTTGATCGTTTCCTTCATGCGTTCATCAAGAACGTTACGCTCGCTTTCATCATATCCCTTAAACGGATTGATGATAAGCTGTTTGCTGTTGGCGATAACATCGTTGGAATCGCCCAGAACAAAAATTGCGCCCACGGGTTTGCCTTCCCGTCCTTCGGCGGCCAGTTCCAGGGCCAGATACAGGACGCGCTCAAACACTGCCCGGCGAATATGTTCGGTAATCGGCGGCTGATCGACAGTCAGGAACATTTCATACTCCGCGCCGACCTGCATCACCATCAGGGTATCGAGCCTGCCCCGGCTCAAGCCGGTGAGATACACGAAACGCTCGCCCGGCAGCAACTGCCGTTTGGAAAAACTGAGCATGGCGGCCATTTTAATCTGACCCGTTCGCGTCAGGTTCACTTCCGGCAGACGCACCACCTTGTCGGTATGAGCACAAGCCGCCTGAAAGGCTTCTTCGCTGCGGGCAACAAGTATGATTTTCAGCGTTCCCTCAAACGGCAGCCTGTTCAACGAGGCAACATCATCCAGTCCGTCCACGTATAACACCAGCGACTGAAGCTGCGCCTTTTTCGCCACGTCCAGAGCCGCCGCCAGCATGACATCGCCCATCAAAACAGGTTTGGCGGGCGGATGCAGAAGCTTCTTCTTCGTGGATTTCTGCGCCATGGGTCACCCCAGGTTTTCACGATACCAGTCAATTGCCAGGCGAATGCCCTCGTCAAAACTGACGTTCGGCTCGTAACCAATGATTTCTTTGGCACGACGCACGTCGGCCAGCGAATGTTTGATGTCACCCGGCCGCGGTGGAACATAGGTCGGCTTGATATGCTGTTTATGCAGCAATTCCCGAATCGTGTTCACCACGGTGTTGACCGTAACCGCGCTGGCGGTGCTGATGTTCATGGCCTGGCCTTTACCAACGGGCACATTGGCCGCTTTCCAGTTGGCGTCGAGCACGTTAGAAATATACGTAAATCCGCGCGACTGCTCGCCATCATCGAAAATCGTCGGTGATTTATCCCGCAACAGCGCCGACACAAACAGCGGAATCGCCGCGGCATACTGACTGGTGGGATCCTGCCGCGGGCCGAAGACGTTGTAATAACGCAGACATATCGACTCGAAGCCATACGTAGCATAAAACGTGCGGCAATAAATTTCGCCGATGGCCTTGGTCGCCCCGTAAGGACTAATCGGCGCCAGGGGCAAATCTTCATGCTGTGGCAAAACCTCGCTCTGGCCGTACACCGATGAACTGGAGGCGAACACCAGCCGCCGCACGTTGGCGTCCCGCCCGGCGTAGAGCATATTCAGTGTGCCCGTGACATTGACATCATTATAAGTAAGCGGGTCTTTCATGCTCCGAGGCACGCTGCCCATCGCCGCAAGATGGTAAATGACGTCCACCCCGTTGCAGGCCTTCGCTACGGTATCACGATCGCGAATGTCGCCTTCCATCAGCTCGATCTGGCCGGCGACCTCGGCAAGGTTTTCCCGCTTGCCGGCGAAGAAATTATCCAATACCCGCACATCCTGCCCCTTATCCAGCAGGAAACGCACCATATTACTGCCGATAAACCCCGCCCCGCCGGTTACTAATGCCTTCGCCATCCGCCGTAAACCTCCGAATTAAGTTAAAATCGAACCGTAACGACTTCTTTACTCTACCCTTATACGTCGCCCTAAGCAACCGGCTTCTTTAGCCCAAAAAACCTGCAGCTATTTTCGGTCGTGAAACGGGCCACTTCGTCAATGGTAACGTCCTGTAACTGAGCGAGTTTTTCGGCCGTATGGACCATCAAGGCCGGCTCGTTGGGCTTGATATTGCGATGCGGGGCCGGGCTGAGGAAGGGGCAATCCGTCTCCAGCAGAATCCGGTCGGCCGGGACATATCCGGCCGCATCCTGGATATTTTCGGCCTTTTTGAAGGTAATCATCCCCGAAAAGGACATGTAAAACCCTCGGTCCAGCACCTGCCGGGCCTCCTGACGGCCGCCGCTGAAACTATGAAACAGCGTCCGCCCCGCCGCCTGCGGCCAAGAGTCCAGCACCGCCAGGCAATCCTCGAACGCCTCGCGGCTGTGCACCACCACCGGCAAATGTATGTCCTCCGCCAGCCCGATCAAGGCCTCGAACACCTTTTGCTGCACCGGGCGGGGCGAATAATCGTAATGATAATCCAATCCAATTTCACCAATGGCGACGATGGAGGTTTCCGCGCCCATTTGCTTTAAGTCCGCGATATCCGTAGGCCGAAACATTTTGGCATCATGGGGATGAATGCCAATCGTGCCATACAGCCCTTCCGTTTGGCGGCTCAGTTTCACCGCTGCTCGGCTGTCGTCCATGTCCGTACCAATGGTAATCCACCGCCCCACGCCCGCCTGCCGCGAACGCTCCATAACGGCATCTAACTGATCGCCTAACTCTGCATAGGTAAAATGGACATGGGTGTCAATTAGTTGCATCATGGCTAGCTCATGCGAAAGGCGTTGGTGTAGTGTTTGATTTCATGCCGTCGGCCCTCGCCCAATACCACCACCACATCAAAACGGCATGGCCGCTGCTGCGATTTGGTTTGATAAATGTACCTTTGTGCGGCTCGCCGCAAATGCTGCTGTTTGGCGAAATGAACAACTTTCTCCGTGGCGACGAACTCCTCCGACTGACGCATTTTCACCTCGACAAACACCAGCGTCTCCCCGTCTCGCATTATCAAATCAATTTCACCCTGGCGAAGTCGATAGTTGCGCATCACCAGCTTATACCCCTGCCGCCGTAAAAAACGCTCCGCCAGCCTCTCGCCGCGGCGGCCGCGCAAACGCCGCACATCTTCATGCCGCCACCAGCATCGTATCCAATCCAACAAGCGCTGCCCCCTTGCCTTAAATAACTTTCGCCACAGGTAAAAACGCAGGATCCCGGCAACACCGAAATCCTGCGTCACAAAATACCGTTATCCGGGGCGGGATTACTTTTTCCCGCTCCACTTCTCCTTCAGACGCACCGACTTGCCGACCCGGTCGCGCAGGAAGTACAATTTCGCCCGCCGTTTATACCCGGAGCGTTTCACTTCCACGCTCACCACACTGGGGCTGTGCATGGGAAATACGCGCTCGACGCCTTCATTGTTCACGATGCGGCGAACGGTGAATTTCTCCCGAATGCCCGATCCGCGCCGTGCGATCACCGTTCCATTGAACACCTGCACACGTTCCTTGCCGCCCTCCACGATCCGCACATGGACGTCCACCGTATCGCCGATGTCAAAGGCGAGTGAACTTGCTTTGAGCTGCTTGCTCTCAACTGTTTTCATTAACATATTCATAACAAACTTCTCCTGGTTAACACCATCTATAATTTTTTAGAATTTATACTGCCGTATTCTTTTTATTTACGTTCTTCTTCGGCGTCCTTAAGCAAATCCGGCCGCCGCTGCTGCGTGCGCAACTGCGCCTGTTCCTGCCGCCATTGCCGCACCATCTGGTGATTGCCGCTCAGGAGCACGTTCGGCACACTCATGCCGCGAAACTCGGCCGGCCGGGTATATTGCGGATACTCCAGCAGGCCCGTACTGAACGATTCCTCGTCCACGGACGCTTCCGCGCCCAGCACGCCCGGAATCAGCCGCACCACGGCGTCAATCACCGCCAGGGCCGGAATTTCTCCGCCGGACAACACAAAGTCACCCAGCGAAACTTCCATCGTCGCCAGGCCGATGCGAATTCGCTCATCGAAGCCTTCGTAATGCCCGGCAATCAGCAGCAGCCGTTTCTTCCCGGCCAGGGTTCTGGCCATTGCCTGGTCAAAGCGGCGTCCCTGCGGCGTCAGCAGGATAATTTCATCCGGCTTTTCGCCACGCCCGGCGACATCCTCTGCGGCCGCAAACATCGGCCCGCACATCATCACCATGCCCGGTCCGCCGCCGAAGGGCTTGTCATCCACACTGCGGTGCTTGTCCTGCGCCCAGTCGCGGATGTTCCACAAACCGATCTCCACCAGGCCCTTATCCTGCGCCCGCTGAAGAATCGATTGACCCAGCACGCCGGAGAACATCTCCGGAAACAGCGTCAAAACGTCAATCCGCATCAGGCGCCGGCTTCAATGCCGTTCTTTTTCAAAAGATTGCGCACCGTATCGCTGGGCTGCGCGCCCTGGCCAAGCCAGTATTTGATCCGTTCGGCGTTCAGGTTGATCTGCTTGCCGATTTCGGTCGCCAGCGGATCATACCAGCCCAGTTCCTCAATCACGCGCCCGTTGCGCGGGCTGCGCGAATCCATGGCGTTAATGCGATAAAACGGCCGATGACGACGGCCCATGCGCTTCATCCGTAATCTTACCACTCGATACTCCTGAATTAAAACCTATGGTTCTTGTGCAAAATATAACCGTTTATAAATATCGCCGTGTTGCCGGCATCTGCCGCGGCCCGGCGGGCGATTTCTTTTATTCTTTCGTCGGTCAACTGCTCCGGTTGTCTTTTTTCATCTTCCGTCATCGCCGCAACCACGCGGCGAAATTCATCGTATTCCTCGGCGCTCGGCGCCGCCAGCATGGCCAGCTCCGCCGTGCCGCGGCTGTCGCGAAACTGCCGGCGAAACCGCCGACCGAAATCGCTGCCCCGGCATCGGCCCACATATTCGAGATACGCCTCTATGTTGTCTATCGCATCTACCACGGGGTTTGCGCCTTCATGGCAAATTTAACGACTTTTCTTCTTGCGCATCTGCCGCTTCAGTTTGCGGCTAAGCTGAGGCGTCTGCCGGGTCGAACCTTTTATCTTCATCTTGGGCAGATTGCCGCCATGCATATCCATCTTGCCCAGTTGCGTCAGCGCCTTCATGCGGCCCATCATGCTCATCGAACTCATCGCCTTCATCATCTGCCGCGTCTGGTCAAAGGTCTTCACCAAACCAGACACATCATGCGGCTGCATGCCGCTGCCCCGCGCAATCCGCCGCCGCCGCGAGCCATCGATAACGTCCGGATCGCGGCGTTCCTCCGGCGTCATCGAATGCACAATGGCCTCCATGCGTGCAATTTCCTTATCGTCGATGTCCATGCCCGCCATCTGGCTGCCGACGCCCGGCAGTAGTTTTAAAATATCCTTCATCCCGCCCATTTTCTTCATGGATTGCATCTGTTTGAGAAAATCGTCAAAGGTGAACGACCCCTTGGCCATTTTCTCCTGCATTTTCATGGCTTCGTCGGCGTCAAACTGCTCCTGAGCCTTTTCCACCAGGCTCACCACGTCGCCCATGCCCAAAATGCGCCCCGCCATGCGGTCCGGATGAAATTCTTCCAGCTTATCGAGCTTTTCACCCACGCCGATAAACTTAATCGGCTTACCCGTCACCGCCTTAACCGACAACGCCGCCCCGCCGCGGGCGTCGCCGTCCAGCTTGGTCAGAATCACGCCGTCCAGTTCCAGACGGTCATTGAATTCCTTGGCGCTGTTGACGGCGTCCTGACCGGTCATCGCGTCGCACACCAGATATATCTGCTGCGGCTGAACCGCCTCGCACACCTGCGACAACTCGGTCATGAGTTCATTATCAATATGCAGCCGGCCGGCCGTATCCAGCACCATCACATCATGGCCGTTGCCTTTGGCGAATTTTACGGCGTTGCGCGCCACCGCCACGGCGTTTTTCGTCCCCTCTTCATGATACACCGGAATATCAAGCTGTCCGCCCAGCGCTATTAACTGGTCAATGGCCGCCGGCCGCTGCAGGTCGTCCGCCACCAGCAAAGGATGCTTGCCTTTACTGACGAGATACTTGCCCAGCTTCCCGGCCGTGGTCGTTTTACCACTACCCTGCAAGCCCGCCAGCATAATGATGGTCGGCCCCGGCGAAACATAATAAATGCGGGTATCCACCGGCCCCATCAGCGCCGTCAACTCGTCGTTGACGATTTTTACCATCATTTGGCCGGGATGCAGGCTTTTGATAACCTCAGCGCCAAGGGCCTTTTGCACCACGGATTCGCAGAAGTCCTTGACTACTTTATAGTTAACGTCCGCTTCCAGCAGCGCCGTGCGCACCTCCCGCATCGCGTCGCGCACATTGGCTTCGCTGATCCGGCCCTGGCCCGACAGGCTCCGAAAAACGTCGTTAAACTTATTTGTCAAAGCTTCAAACACACACTATCTCCGCTTATAGAGAATTCAGTAATATAAAGAAGCCCCCTATCCGATGCAAGAACAAAATCCACCCCCACCGACGGCATTTATACTAACCCGAAATAAACATATCTTCCTTCATAACAATAAGTTATGTAGTTTTTGTTCGCCATCTAACAAGTCATTTTATCGTAAGTTATCGCGGAACCGCGTCAGGCAGGCCGCCATCAACCGGAATTGTCGCACCCGTCGTAGGTGATTGCCGCATCACAAAATACAACACCGCATTGGCCACATGGCGGCCGGTTACGCGTGCCTTGAGGAGATTGCGGTTGCGGTAATACTCATGCAGTTCGGTTTCGCTGATGCCCCGAACCTTCATCCGGTCTTTGCCTACGGTCTCCCACAGGCCCGACTTGACATTACCTTCGGCAAATACCGCATCGGGTGCGACCATATTGACCCGCACGCCATACGGCGCCAATTCCAGGCTGGCGATTCGACCCAGTTGATGGCAGGCCGCTTTAGTAGCACTATAAGCGCCAAAACCGGCGCTGGGAGATGGCACATTCTTGGTGCTCATAATGACAATGTCGCCGCCAATAGCCTGCCGAACAAACAGCCGTGTCAACTCCGCCAGCATAAGCAGAATTCCCTCGACGTTGACTTTTTCCAGCTTGCGAAAGGCTTCCAGGTCCAGATCGGCGATTTTGCCGACCAGAGCAATCCCGGCATTCAATACGGCAATATCCACCCCTCCCCATTGGGTAATAATCTTTTCAAAACCCGCTTTGACGGAATCCTTATCCGTTACGTCAATGGGCACGCCGATTACCCGATTGCCGCCGATTTTTTGCACATCGGCAACAAATTTATCGAATCGCTCGCCGGGCAAATCGCTCACCACCAAATGGCAACCCTTTTCCAGCAGGCCCACGCATACGGCGTACCCGATGGCTCCGGCCGCACCCGATACCACCGCCACTTTATCTTTTAAAGGCAGGTTTGGCTGATCCGACGGAGAACATTGTTTCATCGTACCTAAACCGACAATATGTATCTCTGTCGGCTTAACCTGATGTTTCTTTTGATATGCCTCCGCCCTCTGACGAATAAACTCACGCAGCGTAGCGTTATCTGCACCGCGATCTTCAGGTAAATTATCTATTTGCAGTGCCATACCGCTGGCCGTTGAGGTTTCATCACAACGAAACCGCGCCGGAGCAAACGGCATATCCTCATTCCCCGTCGATTCTGCCAGCACGCCGCGTATAATCGGGGCAATTTCCGTTAAATTAATCGGTTTCTGCATCATTTTTATAGTTTTTCCGTCATTTTTGTAAAATATCAAGCATAAATCGGGCGTTTTCCCGCGGAGTCTTGCCATCAAAAACGGCGCTGCCGGTAACAATAACGTCGGGGCCTAAAGCCGCGACTTCAGCGATATTGACGCGGGTAATGCCGCCATCGAGACAAATAAGAACGTCTCTTGGGGCCGTATTAATCATTTCTTTAAGTTGTTGAAGCTTTTTTCGCGTAGCAGGAATAAAACTCTGGCCGCCCCAGCCGGGATTGACGGCCAGAAGCGTCACCATGTCCACATCGTCAAGCAGCGGTGCAACCGTCTCTATCGACGTGCCCGGATTGAGCACCACACCGCGGAGGATGCCTCGACCGGGGTCGTTGGCATTTTCCATAGCTCCGAGCATCTGCAGGGAACGGTGAATGTGCCGGGATTCAACCGGGACGGAGACGATATCCGCTCCGGCCTTGACATATTGCTCGATTTTATCAACCGGCTCGTTGATCATCAGGTGCACGTCTTTCAGAAGCGGCGTCTTGATGGCTTTAATAACCGGCGGGCCGAAGGTGGTCATGGGGCAGAAGCAGCCGTCCATGACGTCGAAGTGCAACAGCGTCACGCCGGCCTGCTCCATGAGGGCGAGGTCAGCGCCGAGGTTCATCCAGTCGGCCGTGAGCACGCCTACGCTGATGGTGGGCGCGATGGCTTTGATTTTTTTAAACAATGTGCCTGCGGCCATTATTTGCTTTCTTTTTTGAGAGTGTTGTAAAGGTCAAAAGCGTCTTTGGGTTTCATGTTTTCATGGACGACCTTGCAGACGGCTTTCATCATGGCTTTGGGGGCGTCGCTCTGGAAGATGTTGCGGCCCATATCGACACCCAAAGCGCCTTCATTGATGGCATTATAAGCCATGGTCAGGGCGTCGAGTTCGGCAATCTTTTTGCCGCCGGCCATGACGATGGGCACCGGGCAACTCGACGTTACCGTGCCGAATCCTTCGGGAATGTAATACGTTTTGACAAACTGTACTCCCAGTTCGGCACAAATACGGCAGGCCAGCCGGAAATAACGGGCATCGCGGACCATGTCCTTGCCGACGGCCGTGACCGCCATGGTGGGAATGCCGTAGCGCAGGCCCATATCGACCAGCCGCGTCATGTTTTGCACCGAGCGGCTCTCGAATTCGCCGCCAATGAACACCTGCAGCGTAATGGCGGCAACATTCATGCGAATGGCGTCTTCGATATCCACGGCCAGATGCTCGTCGGAAAGTT
>CAZOCV010000085.1:7145-14646 GCA_964578395.1 uncultured Pirellulales bacterium | reverse complement strand
GATGACTATTATTATCACCGCGACGCCTTGGGCAATGTCATGGCTCTTAGCGACTCCGGCGGTAATATTGAAGAAGGCTACACCTACAGCGCCTTTGGGATGGCCATTGTCAACACCACGCCCGGCCCGGATGGCGACTGGCTCACGCCCGATGGGACGACCAGCCCGATCAGCGCCAAGGGCAATCCCTACATGTTCACCGGCCGTCGCTACGACCCGGAATCCGGCTTGTACTACTACCGCGCCCGCTATTACGACGCCACCCTCGGGCGGTTCCTCTCGCCGGACCCGATCAGCTACGCCGGTGGGATGAATCTGTATGCGTATGTTATGAATAATCCGATGAACTACATAGATCCCTTCGGAACACAATGTATAATGATTGTACCAAGACAAGTCTTAGAGAATGCCGTTCAAGAATGTCCACAAGGAGAAGAGGGTGATTGTAGTGAGTGGGAAGAATGCTTTGATGATTGCATGGACAAGATGTTGTTGGGCGCTGAAAGAAGACGTCTCACCGCTGCTTTGGGAGCGGTGGCCTTTCTGAAATTACTTAGGGACTTTGGTGGTATTGAAGCAGGACCATTTGCAACAGCTGTTAATGGGACGGCCGCCGTAGTGGGTACGCATGTTACAATGTCAACCGTAGGTTGTGCAATAGGTTGTGCATTACCAGCTAGCCCCAATTTTTTCCTATTTGAAAAACAGGACGACCCCCTTGATCCGTATTATACGTGGGGTCCTTGATTAGTGAGGTTATATGGATATGAGAGGCATAAAACCACAAGTTGATGGGAAAAAGCTGTTCATAGCAATTGGACATCTACTTGGAGGTGTAATTTGTATTCTTGCCCCCGCTTTAAGATTGCCGGAAAAATCTTTTTATACCATTGTACTGGGCATTATATTGGTTCATATGGGGAGTGGTTATTTTCGGGATGCAACCGTAGGCTTCAGGGAAAAACAAAGAAAAGAGCAGCAAATAAAAAAGGTGAACGAAACGAGTGCAGATACAAATGGCATAATTTCGGAAGATGGATTGGGCCAAAAAAAGTAATAAGCTGCTTATGGTTTATGCGCACCCGAGCCGCATAGAAACCGGTATTAAAAATCAGCGTTCCCCTGTGAAATCTGCGTCTAATAATATTTTCTTTGGCTCTGATCCGCCTGAGGCGGACTGTTTCCGCTGATTAAGACAAAGCCAGTATTCGGCCATTGACTCCACCCCCCAGCCGGGGTATGATTTAAGCGGCAATAACCAATAATGGTCTGAATAAAACGTACAGCTACGATTCGGAAAACCGGCTGATATATCGATGCAAGAAACTGAACCACGATGTGCGCGACTCGTCACGGCGAAGCGCCAAGCCGTAGCCGGAAGAGCATACGAAAAAAGGTTCCTGACACCTTTATTTTACCCGGACGGCGACTGGCTCACGCCCGATGGGACGACCAGTGATAAGAGCGCCAGAGGCAATCCCTACATGTTCACCGGCCGGCGTTACGACGGGGAGACGGGCCTGTACTACTACCGCGCCCGCTATTACGACGCCACCCTCGGCCGCTTTATTTCGGCCGATCCGATCAGTTACGCCGGCGGTATAAATCTGTATGCGTATGTAAATAATAATCCGATTACATGGCTTGACCCGATGGGATTAAGCTGCTTACAAGACAGTATTTTTGTTCATGTTCACGGAGGCTCGTATGGCTCGGGAGTTTCTGGGGTAACACCAATGGGAACTCCTTTTTATTATCCGGTTATGCTTGAGCAAACACTTAATAACGCTCAGGATTTAATAGATTTTTTAGAGGAAATTCGGGATAATGGAGGCACCATAGATTATTGTGATATCGTTTGCCATAGTAATGAAGCAGGAGGATTGTATTTCTCTGATCATGGCTCATCGACTGGCATAGAGATAAGTTCTCGTCCCAATTCTCCAGCATACGGTGTTGGTATTTACGATCCATATTTTTCGGGTTTAATACAAGCCACCTTTGCTACTAATGCAGAAATCCGGCTTAATGGGTGCATGACTGCTTATAATGAAAATAATTCGAATGATAATAATACGATAAATACAGGCGAAGCTTTTTTAGACATATTACCTGATGCCGAAGTTTGGGGGTACACACAAAGAGCTTGGCAATTACCTTTTACAAGAATGTTATTTGCGCATCCAACTGATTGTGGCTCGGAGTATATTCAAGTTAAAAAAGATTAAACCAACAATAATGATAAAACATATAAAAATATTTCTTGTTGTAATTATTATAATAGCAGCATTGTTTTATGTAGGTGTTTTGTTTAATGCAAATTCTTCATACTCATACCGTGTCCGAAATACTCAGATGAATTACGCGAGAGCCAAGTCGTCAATAGATTATTTTCATAGCAGAATCGGGCGAAACCCCAATTCATTAGCTGAAATGAGAGAATACGCAAAAGAATACCCTAAAGAGCAAGCGATGAGAACTGTTTTAAAGGAATATATTTCGGATCCCAATGGAAATAGCGCAGAGTATGATACATTAAATGGTCAGGGAGGATGGTATTACAATCCTAATACAGGTAAAATAAAAGTCAACATAACAGAACCAGTAAGTGGTTATTTTAAGTGGTATTTTGGGCCGCAAAGAAACACGATACCCGCTGAATGGTAATTTATTATCGCAATGGTTCCCAAAGCTTTGCGGCCAACGTCTTGAACCAATATTCCGCCATTGACGGGACCCGCCAGCCAACGTATGATGACAGCGGCAACATGGTCAATAACGGCCTGAATAAAACATTCAGTTACGATTCGGAAAACCGGCTGATATATCGATGCAAGAAACTGAACCACGATGTGCGCGACTCGTCACGGCGAAGCGCCAAGCCGTAGCCGGAAGAGCATACGAAAAAAGGTTCCTGACACCTTTATTTTACCTTGACCGATGATGATGCCTGGCCGTATAATCGGACGTGCACGTTTGATTCGGAGAATCGGCTGATGACCGGCTCGAAAGACTCGGTGGGCTGGGAATATGACTACGACCCGTTCGGGCGCAGGGTATTGAAGGATATTGATGAGGGGAGAAGAAAAAGGGACATTCTGAATTATTTCGTCCCTTGCTCATTCGCGCGGACCATCCTGCCCGCGTCACGATTTCGGCGTTCCGTCTTCGTCTTCCGGCTTTGTTCCGGCCTGAGGCAGATTACGCCGTGATAAATCGACTACGCCGTGACAAGTCCGTGCAATTCGCGGTTAATAATAAAGCCCCAGCCATGTGAATTTCATTTATTATGGAAAAGGCGGGGGGGCAGACTTTATTCTAACAAAATAGTCCCAATATTGGACTTTTGGGTGACAGGGATACTACAATTACTCTGAGCATTTTCTATATAAATGAAAGGAGTATCGTTATGAGTAAAAAGTCTGGTAGACTCACCACCGCGGCGGGGATTCCTGTTCCTGACAATCAAACTTCCCTGACGGCGGGGGCGCGGGGGCCGACACTGTTGCAGGATCATTATCTGCTGGAAAAACTGGCTCATTTTAACCGGGAGCGGATTCCCGAACGTGTCGTTCACGCCAAAGCGGCCGGGGCGCATGGCGTTTTGACCGTAACCAAGGACATTACCAAATACACCAAAGCCAAGCTGTTTTCCAAAGTCGGCAAACAGACCGAGATGTTCGGCCGGTTTTCGACCGTGGCCGGCGAGAAGGGGTCGTCCGATACCGTGCGGGACGTGCGCGGTTTCGCGCTGAAATTTTACACGGAAGATGGCAACTGGGATTTGGTGGGCAACAATACGCCGACGTTTTTCATTCGCGACGCCATCAAGTTCCCTGATTTTATTCATACGCAGAAACGCGACCCGCAGACCAACGCCAAGAACGACACCATGCAGTGGGATTTCTGGTCGCAGGTTCCCGAAGCTCTCCATCAGGTGACGATTCTGTTTTCCGATCGCGGCATCCCTCTGGGTATTCCTTTTATGCATGGTTTCGGCAGCCACACCTATAGTTTCATCAATGCCAAAGATGAACGTTTCTGGGTCAAATTCCATTTCAAGACACAGCAGGGCATTAAGTGCATGAAGCCGGAAGAAGCCGACCGTCTGGCCGGATGCGATCCGGATTACCATACCAAGGAACTGTTCAAGGCCATCGAAAAGGGCGATTACCCCAAATGGACGTTTTATGTGCAGATTATGCCGGAAGCTGAAGCGGAAAATTATCGCTGGAATCCGTTTGATCTGACGAAGGTTTGGCCGCACGGTGATTATCCCCTTATCGAGGTGGGTGTTATGGAACTCAATCGCAATCCGGTCAACTATTTCGCCGAAGTGGAGCAGGCGGCGTTTTCGCCGGGAAATGTGGTTCCAGGGATATCGTTTTCGCCGTGCAAGATGCTGCAGGCGCGAATTGTTTCGTATGCCGATGCGCAGCGGTATCGCCTCGGCGTCAATTTTGAACGCTTACCGATTAACTCGCCCCATGCCGCTAAAGTAGTGAACACGTATCAGCGTGACGGTCACATGCGTTTCGATGATAACGGCGGCCCCGGACCCAATTATGAACCCAATTCCTTCGGCGGTCCGACGGCGGATCCCGCCTTTAAAGAACCGCCGCTGAAGATTAATGGCGACGCCGACTGGTATGAACAAAAGCGCGGTGTCGATGACGATTATATTCAGCCGGGCAATCTTTTCCGGCTGATGTCCGCCAAACAACAGAAAGAACTGATAGCCAATATCGTCGGCAGCCTGAAGAAGGTCCCCAGGGAAATCCAGCAGAAAATGGTGGTTCATTTCCGCAAGGCGGACAAGGCCTATGGCGACGGCGTCGCCCAAAGCCTCGGCTTAAAATAAGTCAGGCCGACACGAATCCTCTTGTCAGGGCAAGGATTATCGGCGACAATACCGGGCTATGGCAACAGCAACCTTAAAGACCTGCGTGCGTGCCCGGCTGGGTCGTTTTCGTCAATTATTAGACGAAAACAACCTGGAGGGCTTTATTGTTACCCATGGGCCGGATGTGCGCTACCTGACGGGCTTCAGCGGTGAGGACAGCATCCTGCTGGTGCTGGGGCGGCGGGCAACCCTGATTACCGACAGCCGTTTTATCCTGCTGGCCCGCAAGGAATGTCCCCAACTGGGCGTGCATATTCACCGCCGCGGCGTTATCGAAGCGGCAGGGGAACTGGCCGGACGGTATTACAAACGGCTGGGACGCCGCAAACCGATACCTATCGGCATTGACCCGGATGTCGTTACGCAGCGCGGCTACGGGTTGTACCGCAAAGCCCTGGGCAAGAGTATCGCCCTCAAGGCGGTGGGGGGATTGGCACGAAATTTGCGGCGGTTGAAGGATGCCTATGAAACGGCTCAGATTTGCCGGGCTATCCGGGTGGCGGAAGAATCGCTGTTAGCAACGCTCAAGCATGTCAAACCCGGCGTTACAGAAATGGAGCTTCGCGCCCGACTGGAATATGAGATGTCCCGGCGGGGCAGCAGTGCGCCGGCGTTTGCATCGATAATAGCTTTTGGAGGCCATGCGGCCGAACCCCATGCCCAGCCCGGTCCGGCCCGGCTGCGGAGCGGCCAGTGCGTACTTTTCGACTGGGGAGCGACCATAAACGGCTACAGAAGCGACTTGACACGCACTTATACAGCAGGTAAGATTCCGCGAGATTTTGCCCAGGCCTATCAGCGGGTATTAGATGCGCAAGTGGCTGCTATTGAAGCAGTTAAGCCGGGCGTAGCGTTAGCGGAAATCGATGCCGCCGCCCGTCGCGCCATGGGTAAGCCGGCTGGAGAATACCGGCACGGGACCGGCCACGGCGTGGGTTTGGATATCCACGAAGCGCCGGGCTTTCATGCACTGGCAAAAGGTGAGCTTCAGCCGGGCATGATTGTTACGATTGAGCCGGCGATATATTTGCCCGGTCGGCTGGGCATCCGCATTGAGGATGATGTTCTGGTGACCCAGCGCGGTCATAAGGTGCTCAGCACTCTGGCCAAAGACCTGGATTCGGCGTTATTGCCGGCCAGGTGAAAGGTAACTCATGGAATTGGAAAAAGTTAAAGAACTCGTTGAGATGATGAAGGCCAACGAGTTATCTGAGATTGAAATCGTCGATGGCCAATCCCGGATTGCCATACGTCGCGGCGGCAATCAACCGCAAATCATGATGACGGCGCCGCTGGCGGCAACGTCTGTGCCGACAGCGCCAGTCGCATCGGCAGCCGGCAGTGCGGAAAAGGCCGAAGACACCAAACTCATCGCGATAAAGTCGCCGATTGTGGGTACGTTTTACGCGGCTCCCAGTCCCACCGCCGAGCCGTATGTCAAGGCCGGAGTGACCGTTAATGATGATTCTGTGGTGTGTATTATTGAAGCCATGAAGGTGATGAACGAAGTAAAGGCCGAGTGTTCCGGCATGATTAAAAAGGTTCTCGTGGAAAACGGTGCGGCCGTGGAGTTTGGCCAGCCGCTGTTTTTAGTCGATCCGACCTGACGCCCACCAGCGGACAGGAATACAGGGGGCGGGTCCATCGGAAAGAAAGAAACACGACTATGTTTTCACGGATACTTATCGCCAATCGGGGAGAAATCGCCCTGCGGATCATTCGCGCCTGCCGTGAGTTGGGTATTCAGTCCGTCGCCGTTTATTCCGAGGCGGATCGCGACGCCCTTTACCTGAAACTGGCGGACCAGGCGATTTGCATCGGTCCGGCGGAAGCGGGGGAAAGCTATCTGAATATTCCCCGCATCATCAGCGCCGCGGAAATAGCCAACGTGGAGGCGATTCATCCGGGATACGGTTTTTTGGCGGAAAACGCTCATTTTGCCGAGGTGTGCCGCGACTGCAAAATAACGTTTATCGGTCCGTCGCCGGAATCCATGGCCCTGTTGGGAGATAAGGTCAAAGCGCGGCATTTGGCCCAGAAAGCCCAGGTGGCTATAACGGCCGGAACCGCCGAACCCGTGGAAACCGAAGATGAAGCCGTCGCCGCGGCGGCGGAAATCGGCTATCCGGTGATTATCAAGGCGGCGGCCGGCGGGGGCGGACGCGGAATGCGAATCGCCCATAATGAAATGAACCTGCGCATGTCGCTGCATGGCGCCCAGACGGAGGCCGCCAAGGCGTTCAAAAATCCCGCAGTGTATATCGAAAAATTTCTCGAACAAGCGCGGCATGTCGAAGTGCAGATTCTCGCTGACCAGAGCGGCAATGCCATTCACCTGTATGAACGCGATTGTTCGCTGCAGCGCCGTTATCAGAAAGTCATCGAAGAAAGTCCCTGCCCGGTGCTGAGTCCTGATGTGCGGGAGGAGCTTTGCAAGGCCGCTCTGCGACTGGCCAAAGCCGCCGATTATGTCAACGCCGGCACGGTGGAATTTCTGCTGGATGAAAAAAACAATTTCTTTTTTAGCGAGGTGAACACCCGCATTCAGGTGGAGCATCCGGTGACGGAAATGGTTACCGGGGTGGATTTAATCAAATG
>CAZOCV010000085.1:2942-7135 GCA_964578395.1 uncultured Pirellulales bacterium | reverse complement strand
GGCTCAAACTGCGTCAGAAAGATATCAAGCCTCAGGGGGCGGCCATCGAATGCCGCATCAACGCCGAAGACCCGGCGCGCAAGTTTGCTCCTTGTCCGGGTAAAATTGAACGGTTCATGGCGCCCGGCGGCCGCGGCGTCCGTCTGGATACGCATGCTTATGCAGGTTATACGATTTCACCGTATTACGACAGTATGATCGGCAAGCTTATCGTTCATCAGCCCACGCGCGCGGAAGCCATCGCCGTCATGAAGCGGGCGCTGCATGAATTCGATGTCTATCCGATTAAAACGACGGTTCCTATTTGTTTGGATATCCTTTCGCACCCGTTATATGTGAAAGGACAGGTAGATACAGGTTTTATTGAGAGAACGTGGTAGATACATGGGAAATGAAATTATTGGAAACGCGGTAATTGGCCAGTCCGGCGGGCCTACCGCCGTTATTAATCAGTCGCTGGTCGGCGTCATTCAGGAAGCCGTAAAACACGGCTGCATCAAAACCATTTATGGCGCTCGCCACGGCGTGCGCGGCATTATCAACGAAGATTTATTCGATGCGGGCAAGACGTCCCCGGCCGAACTGGAGCGCATCGCCCAAACGCCCGCAGCGGCCCTTGGCTCAACCCGCGATAAGCCCGATGCGGCCTACTGCGAGAAGATTTTCGAGGTCTGCCGCAAGCATAAAATTCATTATTTCTTTTATATCGGCGGCAACGACTCAGCCAGCACCGCTAATATCGTAAACGATCTTTCGGAGCAGGCCGGTTATGATTTGCGGGTTTTTCATGTGCCCAAAACCATCGACAATGATTTGCTGGTGACGGACCATTGCCCGGGTTTCGGCTCGGCGGCCAAATTCGTCAACCATGCCGTTATTGGCGATGATTTCGACAATCGTTCCCTGATGGGCATCAAGATTGATATTATCATGGGACGTCACGCCGGATTCCTGACGGCGGCATCCGTTCTCGCCCGCCGGGAGGAAAACGACGGGCCGCACCTGATCTATGTTCCCGAACGGCCGATCTCCATGCAGCAATTCGTTGCCGACGTCAGCGACGTGTATAGCCGTCTGGGTCGTTGTCTGGCGGTCGTTTCCGAAGGCATCTGTGATGAAGACGGGGTGCTTTGGGCCAAAAAACTCAAGGAAGTCACAACCGACGCCCACGGCAATGTCGAGCTGGCCGGGAGCGGTCTGGATACGTATCTGCTTCAGTGTCTCAAAAAGCCGTTGCCCAAGGCCCGTATGCGCTGCGATACGTTCGGCTACTTGCAGCGGAGTTTTGCCGGAATTGTCAGCGACGTTGACGCCCGCGAGGCGCGAATGTGCGGCAAGGCCGCCGTTGAAGCGGCTTTGACCGGTCTGAGTTCCGGCTCCATCAGCATTAAACGCACCGGCAACGGGGCCCAATATGGGTCGGAAACCTTCGTGACCACGCTGGCCTCGGTGGCCATAAAAACCAAGAGCCTGGCGCCTGAGTATATCAATCAGGCGGGCAATAATATTACCTCCGCGTTTGCGGATTACGCCGCGCCGCTGGTGGGTCCGCTGCCGGAAGTCGGCGCGTTTCGCCGTTGAATAGCGCCGCAACAATAGTATATGTTGCTGAATGCTTTGGTGCGACTGTGTCATACCCGCGAAAGCGGGCATCCAGACGGAAATATTGGATTCCCGCCTGCGCGGGAATGACAAAAATTCTTTTCCGCAACAGAAACTAACTATGGATTTTTTTGAATATAAAAATAAACAATTATACTGCGAAGATGTCAGTCTAACCGATATCGCCCAACAATGCGGAACGCCAGCGTATGTTTACAGTGCGGCGACGTTTACGCATCATGTCAAGCGGCTGCAGGACGCCTTTGCCGCCATTAATCCGCTGATATGCTATTCTGTCAAGGGCTGCGGCAATATTCATGTTTTGCGGCTTTTGGCGGAGCTGGGCTGCGGCTTTGATATTGTCAGCGGCGGCGAACTCTTTCGCGTGCAAAAGGCCGGCGGCGATCCCGGCAAGGTGGTGTACGCCGGGGCGGGCAAGACCGATGCGGAAATTCGCCAGGCGATTGCGGCGGGCATCGGCTGGTTCAACATTGAATCCGAAGCGGAACTGGAAAATCTGATTGCCATCGCCGCCGAAATGAAGGCGACGCCCGGCGCTGCGCTGCGCATCAACCCTGATGTTGACCCCAAAACGCACCGCTACACCACCACCGGCAAGAAGGAAACCAAATTCGGCGTGGACATCGAACGCGCTGAACGGGTGTTCGAGCGTTACGGCCGCAATGGTCATGTCCGGCTGTGCGGCGTGCATCTTCATATCGGTTCGCCGGTCAATACCACCGACCCGTATGTTCAGGCCATTACCAAAACTCTGGAGCTTATCGACCGGCTTACCGCCAAAGGGTTTGCCGTGGATACGCTGGATGTGGGCGGCGGCTTTGGCGCTGATTATACCGCCGACCAGGCGCCGGATTTCGCCGATTACGCCGCGGCCATCATTCCGCTGCTCAAAGGCCGGAGCCAAAGAATCATTCTGGAGCCGGGCCGGAGCATTTCGGCCAATTCCGCCATTTTGCTGACGCGGGTGCTTTACACCAAAAAAGGCGGCGAGAAAAACTTCGTCATTGTTGACGCCGGCATGAACGATTTGATTCGTCCGGCGTTTTACGGCGCGTTTCATTTCATCTGGCCGGTATCGCCCGCCAAGGGATTTGCTATTACCGAACGCATCGAAACGCCGAACCTGCCCGGCCTGCAAAAAGTTGATGTTGTCGGTCCGATTTGCGAATCCGGCGATTTTCTGGCCAAAGACCGTATGCTGCCGCCCGTCCAGCGCGGCGACCTGCTGGCGGTTTTCACCGCCGGGGCATACGCTTTTTCCATGAGCAGCCAGTATAACGCACGGCCGCGCACGCCGGAAATTCTCGTCAATGGCGATTCGTTCCGCACGATTCGCCGCCGCGAAACCTATGAAGATTTAATTGCTCCCGAACGGATCTGATTAAAAGCATTATAATGACCGTCTGGCTGATTATATTGCTGATCTACGCCATGGCCGCCATAACCTATTGGTTCTGGATGGCGTTTTGCGCCGTTGAGGCAAATCGGCTCATGCCGCGACTGGCAAAGCTCAATCCCAGGGAACCCTCCGTCTGGCCCAGCGTGTCGCTGGTGATTCCCGCCTGCAACGAAGAAAAAGACATTGAAGCCGCCGGCCGGAAAATGGCCGGGCAGGATTATCCCCATCTCGAAGTTGTCATGATTGATGACCGTTCCACCGACGCCACCGGCGCCATCATCGACAAGCTGGCGGCCGAAAACCCCGCTATTAAAGCTGTCCATATTACCGAATTGCCTGCGGGGTGGCTGGGCAAGGTGCACGCCCTGCATTGCGGTGTGGGCCGATGCCGCGGCGAGTGGCTGCTGTTTGCCGATGCCGATATTCATATGAAACCCGACACCCTCAAACGCGCCATCGCCTATTGCCATGAACATCAACTGGATCACCTTACGGCTTTTCCCGAAGCGTGGAAAGCCAGCCTCTGGCTGGACGCTTCGATTTCCGTATTCATCCGTCAGTTGTTCGCGGTGTTTCGTCCGTGGAAAGCCCGAAATGTAAAATCCAAAGCGTTCGCGGGCATTGGTGCGTTTAATCTGGTGCGGCGCGAAGCGTTTAACAAGACGCCCGGCTTCGAATGGCTGCGCGTGGAAATCGCTGACGACATGGGGCTGGGGCTGATGATGAAACGCTCGGGCGCGCGCAGCGATGTCGTAAATGCGGTGGGACTGATTGGTTTGTACTGGTTTCGCACGCTCAGGCAGGGCATCCGCGGCGCGGAACGCACCTTCGCGACGGTAGCGCGGTTCAGCATGACGCGCACCTTCATTATAGCAATAACGGTATGCCTGCTGGAGTTATCCCCTTTCCTGTTGCTGATGCCCCTGTTTTATGGCCGGGTGCGGCCGGCGGGCTATTTCGGCCTGGCGGTATTTGGCCTGTATATCATAAGCGCCGTGGTTTTGAATCGCTGGATAGCAGGCGGGCGGCTCCTGCGCATTCTCACCGGGCCGTTTATCGCTCCCATGCAGGGAGTGATTCTCATTCGCTCGGCGATACTGGGCCGGCGTCGCGGTGGTATTATCTGGCGCGGCGTGCTTTATCCCGCCGAGGTTCTTCGCGCCGGCCGGCG
>CAZOCV010000085.1:0-2842 GCA_964578395.1 uncultured Pirellulales bacterium | reverse complement strand
ACATTGCGGCGCGGCACGCCGTAATGATCTTCCACCGCGCCGTCGGGGCGCACCACGGGCTTGCCGATATACTGCGGGCCGTCGATATAGCGGAAGTCGATATCGAAATGCTGCAATAGTTGTTCCTGGTCGGCCAAGCCGTAGCGCTGGCGCAGTTTCTTATTAACCTCCGCCGTGCCCCAGTAATCTATCGGGACGCGATCGGGCTGCTGATGTGACAATGCCAGAAATACGCGTTCTCGTGCATCCATGATTTTTTCCTTGTTATGGTGATATTTCCAGGTTGTGGAAAATGATGATTTATTTAGCCGGGTGAGTTCTCGGACCGACTTTCCAGATAACACAGATGAGCGCAGCGCCTAATAGGGCAGCGCAGCCAAAAACAACAAAGTTGACCTCATATCCGTAAGCTTTGATTAATTTACCGGCGCCGACGCCCGCCAGAGATGCGCCGATATAGCCCACACAATCAATAAATCCCGCAGCGCCGGCGGAGCCGCTTTTCTTGCCGAAATCTTGCGCGGCGTGGCCGACCATCAGGATGTGCGGGCCATACGTGCAAAAGCCGATGAGGGCGATAACGATGATGACCAGCGTCGTGTTGCTGTGGTCCAAATGGGTAAAGGCGATGGAAAAGATCCCCAGCAGCAACAGCAAAATAGCGATGACGGGGGCGCGGCGGCCTTTAAAAAACCGGTCCGTCGCCCAACCCGCAGCAATGGTTCCCAAACCTCCGGCCAAGGGATGAATGCAGCGTTTGATCACTTCTTTGAACGGAAAACCGCCGGTATCAATCTCGATTTGCTTGGTATCAAGATAAGCGGGCAGCCAGTTGACAAAACCATAACGATTCACATCCAGCAGGAAAAAGGTTATGGCCACAATCCACAAATAAGGATTTTCCAGGGTTCTCATCACGTTGTGAATAATGCTTCGTGGTTTTTTGCCGGCCATTCCTTCTTCGGTGTGGTCGTCCGCTTCCACCGGCGGCAGACCCACATCTTCGGGCGTATTGCGAATCATCAGAAAAAAGACAACCCCCACAATGGCAAAAAGAATCGCCGGGACCAAAAACACCATACGCCAGTTGCCGCCGAAGTGTTCCGGATAATATTGCACCAGGAAAAACGCCAGAAACCAGGAAAACGCTCCGCCCACCTGATAACATGTTCCCAGCCATCCCATGATATTGCCGCGACCCTCGACCGGGAACCAGTGTGTCATCACCCGCACCATCGGCGACCAGCCCATCGCCTGGAAGAATCCATTGATGCCCCAAAACAATACCAATAACCACCAAACAATCTTCGATGATAAGCCATTATCGGCGGACACCATCACCACAGCGAATATGGCCAGATTCATCAGGACCGAAACAACGGCTCCCAGGCTGGCGATCAGTCGCGTGCCGAATCTATCCGCTAATTGGCCATTCACGAATTGTCCTACGGCGTACATGATGGTCAGCGATGATAAAATCCAGCCGAAATCTCCTTCATTCCAGCCAAATGTGTCACATAGTGGGGTTTTCGCCATGGACATGTTATAGCGGCAGAGATAGTAGGCAAAATAGGTTATCCAAACCGTGCTGAAAATCCTGAATTGCCAGTTTTTCAGATTGCCCCCCGGTTTTGCGCTGCCTTGGCTCATGAATAAGACTCCTTGCGAATATCATCGGACCAATGTTTGATATGATAAGTAAGGCGGCATTCGGGGGCAAGGTTAATTCCGGCGGAACAAGCGTCTTTGTTCTGGCGGGATGTCGAAATTACTGCTGCTCGACATTATTCCTGGCCGGTTTATACCCCGTCGGTGTTTATGGATTCAGTTCCACCGTCAGGCCGTCATAGGCCAGATGGATAGTCTCAGGCAATTCCGCTTCGACGCGGGTGTGGCCGACATGGTGATTCACGTGCACCAGATAGGTTTTGGCCGCACGAATTTTTTGGGCGACGGCGACGGCCTGAGCCAGCGACAGGTGGGCCGGGTGCGGCTGGGGCCGCAGTGCTCCCAGCACCAGCACCTTCACTCCGCGAAAAGCTTCTATTACGGCGTCGGGGACCATCGAGACATCCGTACAATACC
The DNA here is from genome assembly GCA_964578395.1 of uncultured Pirellulales bacterium. Taxonomy (GTDB): domain Bacteria; phylum Planctomycetota; class Phycisphaerae; order Sedimentisphaerales; family SM23-30; genus JAFGBA01. The sequence goes on along the minus strand of CAZOCV010000085.1, from coordinate 757 downwards.
CCAGCGGCCCCAGGCGATAGACCGTAGATTGCGCCTGGCCGTGGGGCAGAGAATAGGCATTCACATTTAAATCGAAAAGTTCAAATGCGGAGGCAATAGGCGTGAACACCAACTTGGGTAAATCCGGATTGTCGCCGGCCCGGTCCGCGCGGGCATAACCAAAGAGTTTGTCCAGCCGATGGATGTGGTCCGGCATGGCATATACCGGAATAGGTTGTTTTTGGATTTGGTTGAAGCGGCGCAAATCATCCAGGCCGAAAATATGATCGGCATGCGTATGGGTAACCAGCACGGCATCCACCCGCCGCACCTTGTGCAGCAGGCATTGCAGCCGCAGTTCCGGCGTGCAATCAATTAATATATTGTGATCATCAACGCCAATCAGCGAACTGCAGCGCATCCGCTTATCGCGCGGGTCCGTACTGGTGCAAACCGGGCAATCGCAGGCAATCATGGGGATGCCCGAACTCGTGCCCGTGCCTAAAAATGTCAACGAAAGTTTCACGCGGAAAGTGTATAGTCTCCGCGGTGAAACGAACAGAATAAATTTATGGGTTCATCTTTATTTACTGGCTCAGGGCTGCCAAAGATCGGCAAAAATCGTCCAGTCGCCCAGGTCAACCGCGCTGTCGTGGTCCAGGTCGCCATGGCTGCACCAGGAATTCGCCGCTGTGCAGCTTTCATCCAGCCACAGTGCCGCCCACACGGTCAGGTCGGCCAGATTCGTCACGCAGTCGGCCGTCAGCGGATTGGGATT
>CAZOCV010000084.1:2001-14751 GCA_964578395.1 uncultured Pirellulales bacterium | reverse complement strand
GAACTTGACCAATCGTTGCAAGCACCGCCGGGATTGTACGAGTTTCTTAAAAAAGGCGGTGACCGAGAAGGTATTTGCGTGCCGGACTCCAACCATGAAACACTTGTCCTGCATTTCGATAACGGGGAGACCTTTACCTTGACATCCTGTCATCGGCTTTTCGAAGCCAACGAAAATCTCATCGCGACAGATCATGGCATTTCCTGTAAAAAGGATGTTGACCCCGACTCGATCTCTAGGAAATTCGTTCAATTCAAATCCATGTTCAATGATATCATGACGCTTAATGGCATTGACAAACTTGCAGAAGAAAGGACCAGGAAAGTGCAATCCCCAGATAAGCAGGAAAAATACGGTCCGGCTTGGTCTTTGATTATGCCGTAACAGGCGCGGGGCGATCGAATCTCAAGCGGGAACGCTTGAGCTGCGTTGAATTTTGGCCGGGGACGGCCAGGGGAACAGTAAAATAGGTGACGGTCTTATCATTTTTCTGGGAATAGTTATAACTTATTTAATAGCAATACGTTAAGTTAATATTTATTATTTACTTGATTTATTATCGCAAAAATGCGATATTATCTATAGGTGAGCCATGCCGATATCGGACATTAAGATTTACCGGGCGAAATCCGGTCATGCGCCTTTGCTGGAATGGTTGGATAAGCTGCCCGGCAAGGCGCGAATCAAGTGTTTGGTCAAAATTGAACTATTATCTGAGCAAGGCCATGAACTGAGGCGGCCCCATTGTGATTATCTTAAAAACGGAATTTACGAATTACGGATTCGATATAAAACGGCTCAGCTTCGCATATTGTATGCTTTTCATGACAAGAACGCGGTGCTTTTGACGCACGGCATCACTAAAGAAAAGGTTGTGCCTGAAGAAGAAATCAGACGGGCAATTACTTACCTTAAAGAGTTTATGGAAAATCCGCAGAAACATACTTGTCGAGAAAGACGGTAAATATGGCCAAAAAAACAAAAGCAACCGAGAACGCTTTGGATATTCTCCAGCATCGATACATCAAAGGCGACGCCAAGCGGCTGGAAGTGTTGGCCGAAGAGCGGGATAAGGCGCTGATCGCGGAGCAGATTTATATGATGCGTCAGCAGGCCGGACTGACGCAGAAGCAATTGGCGAATCTGGTGGGGACGACGCAATCGGTCATCAGCCGATTGGAAGACGCCGATTATGAGGGGCATAGTTTGGCGATGCTGCATCGGGTGGCGGAGGCGTTGAATTGCCATGTGGAGATTATCTTAGCGCCAAATAACCAGGCGGCTTGGGGATAGTTCGTAACTATTGCGGAGAGGATGTATAGCGTTATTACACCTGCGGGAGTTCAGTATATTCCCCTGGATTCCCGTCCCCGATCGAGTCGAGGACAGGCTCTGAGCGGAAATGACAGAATCTTGGCCGGGACGGCCAAGCCACTTAAAGGGCGAGGGCGAGGTCGCGGGAGAGTTTTTCGGCGCCGGCGCGGGTGAGGTGGCTGCCGTCGAACGAAGTGTAGGCGGACGGGGCAGCCGGCAACCAACGGCCGCCGGCGGCTTCGAAGCGGGCGCGGAAGGCGGCTTCGTCGAAACCGCTGTGGGTGTTTTCCACTTCGACCATTTCAGCGCAGGTGGGGACGCGGAAGGCGACGACGCGGATGTTGCGGCCGGTCCAGTCGCGGGTTTGCAGCATCAAGCCATCCACGACCGCAGGGTCAACGGGATTATCCTTAAATTCGCGGATGTAGTTGTCGAGCTTGCGGCCGGGGCGAATTACAGAGGTGGTCGTAGCGATCCAGCCGTCGGGAAAAAACTCGTATTGCTGGGGAAGGGCCTTTTCAGAATGAAAGAGTCGCCGCCGAACGGCGCTGAAGCTGAGGGTATCGGTGCGGCGGAGGAGAAAGGCCAAATGGTGATTGGCCCAGCGCGGCCAGGCGCTTTTGCGGGTATAAACGGTAAAAAAGTTGCGTTCGGCAGCGCCGCCGGTGAGCGAACGCGGGGTGATGCCTAAAATAATGACAGGATGCGGGTTTTGTTTATCAAGCACAGCTTCGATGGCGGCAAGATAGGCGGCGGAATAACCATTGGCGTTGAAGCCGTAGTTATAAATGCGCTTATCGCCGAGGATATCCTGCATGGCGGCGGGGCTGACGCCCATACCCACGCGGGAATCGCCGGCGATGACGATATCAGCGCAGTTTTTCCAGGATGCTTTATGACACCAGAACGCCTCGCGGTACATGCCGATTTCGGCCGGCGGGCGGAGCGCCGCAAAAACAGCCAGCAGCGCCGCCGCCAGCAGCAGCGAACGAACCAGCCGATCTTTTATCAAGGCCTTAAACGTCATGGCAACCCGCAATGTCAAAACTGGAAGTAGATGAATTGGTCGGCCGGGCCGCGCATGAACACGCACATTAGAATCAGCACCGCCATGAAGACCGGTTCGAGCGCTCCCTGGGCGCGTTGGGGCAGCCAGCGGCGCTGGGTCAAACCGAAATGAAACGTCAATTGCCGCACCAGCATAAGCAGCATGACATTGATGGCGTTGTTGTCGATCTCGGCTCCGGCGAAATGGGTGAAATTATGGAAGCTGAACATCGAGGCCAGCACCCGTCCGGCGCAACTAAGCTGCTGAGTGGAGGATAATTCATGCAGCGAACCCGTGCGGAAGAAAACCCAGGCGATTATGGTAAGGATAAAAACCACCAGGACGGTGAGGTGGCGGCCGAAAGGAATTTTGCAGAGTTTTTCCGGCCATTTGGTGATGCGTTCGAGCGAAAGATAAAAGGCGTGCAGCGCCGACCAGATGATGAAGGGCCAGGCCGCACCGTGCCAGAGGCCGCTGAGGAGCATGGTTATCCACATATTTTTATGAGCGGCCCAATTTCCCCGGCGCGAACCGCCCAGCGGGATATAAATATAGTCGCGGAACCAGGTGCTCAGGGAGATGTGCCAGCGGGTCCAGAATTCGCGAAAGCTGGCGGAAATATAAGGATGGTCGAAGTTGACGGGGAAGTCGTAGCCCATCCATTTGCCCAGGCCGCGGGCGATATCGCTGTAGCCGCTGAAGTCGCAGTAAATCTGGTAGGAAAACAAAATCATGATGGTCCACCAGTAGCCGCTGGAGTCAGGCATCATTTTGGCGGAAAAGGCGGCGGAGACGGCCGGAGCGATGGTGTCGGCGACGACGACTTTTTTGAAATAGCCGTAAACCACCAGCTTGAAACCGTCCCAGCGGATTTGTTCGGTGGTGGTGTGAATCTGCGTCAGTTGCGGTAACAGGTGGCTGGCGCGAACAATGGGGCCGGCGACCAATTGCGGAAATAACGCCAGGTAGGCAAAAAAGTGAAATACGTTAGAGGTGGGTTTCAATTCGCCCTGGTAGATGCCGAGAGGATAACTCATCGCCTGAAAGGTATAAAAGCTGATGCCTACGGGCAGGATGATATGCTGCAAAGGCAATGTGGTGGAAACGCCGAAAAAGGCTAAAAGGGCATTGAGGTTGTTGATGCCGAAGTCGAGATATTTGAAGATGGCCAGCGGCAGGAGATTGGCGATAATGGTTAAAATCAGAAAAAACAATCGGCCGCGCTGTAGGCGGTCGATGGCCATGCCGGCGAAAAAATTAAGCAGCCCCACGCCGACAATGAGGAACAGGAAGCGCCAGTCCCACCAGCCGTAGAAAAACAGGGACGTCACCGTCAGATAAATCCAGCGGGAGTTGTTGGTGCGTTTCATCCAGGGCCAGGCGATGAAAAACAGGGCCAGAAATATCAGGAATTCCAGGGAGTTAAATAGCATGTGTTCCTCACAGGCGGATGAATCAGTTCAGGGCGGCGCGCATGGCGCTGACAAAAGCGGCCAGGGCCTTGGAGGCAGCGGCCGGGTCGTTGAGATTATCTTCGATAATTTTTACTACGGCGGAACCGACAATAACGCCGTCGGCGCCGGCGGCCTTAAGTTGGCGGGCATGTTCGGGACTGCTTACCCCAAAGCCGACACAAATCGGAACCGTGGTTTGTTTTTTCAAAGCGGCAACCAGGGGAGCGACGGCATCGCTGAGGCTGGCGCGGACGCCGGTGACGCCGGTGAGCGAGACGGTATAAATAAAGCCGGTGCAATGTCGGGCAATCACGTCGCGGCGGGCCGGAGTCGTGTTGGGCGTGACCATGAAAACTGTATCCATACCGTTTTGCCGGGCGAGGCTCTCCACTTCCGCCGCATCGTCGATGCACAAGTCGGCGATGAGAACGCTGTTGACGCCGGCGTCGGCGGCGTCGGCGTAAAAAGCCTGCGGGCCGTAGTGAGTAATCAGGTTGTAATACATCAGCAAGCCGATGGGAATGTCGCTGTATTCACGAACGCGACGGATGATACGCAAGGCCCGGGTTGTGTCTATTCCGGCCGCCAGGGCGCGGAGGTCGGCCTTTTGAATCGTCGGCCCGTCGGCGATGGGGTCGCTGAAGGGAATACCCAGTTCCAGAATATCCGCCCCGGCGTCAATGGCCGTTTTTATCAGCGCCAGCGACCGCTCTTCATCCGGATCGCCCAGCACGAAAAAGGGTATCAGCGCCGGGCGGGATAGCTGCTTGAATACATCGCTGTAAGTTTTCATGGTATTCGTTGGCAATTTTCCATCTTTCGCATCGATGAGCGGCTTCAGCGCACGGTTTCGGGCCGGTAGCGGAGGAAGGCGTCCACGTCTTTGTCGCCGCGGCCGGAGAGATTCACCACAACCACATCGTCAGGCTTGAATGCGCTGCGCTGCGTCAGGAGCCAGGCGATGGCGTGAACGCTTTCGAAAGCGGGGAAGATGCCTTCTTTCCGCGTCAAAAACAAAAAGGCGTCGAGCACCTGTTCATCGGTGGCGCCGACGTAACGGGCGCGGCCGGTTTCTTTCAAATAACTGTGTTCAGGACCAACGCCGGGATAATCCAGGCCGGCGGAAACCGAGTGGGATTCGATAATCTGGCCGTGTTCATCCTGCAACACATAAGAGCGCGCCCCGTGCAGGACGCCCACGGAGCCTTTTTGCAGGGTGCAGGCGTGTTTGCCCGATTCGAGGCCGTAACCGGCGGCTTCCACACCGACAAGCTGCACATTTTTATCATCCATAAACCCGGCGAACATGCCGATGGCGTTACTGCCGCCGCCGACACAGGCACAAACCATCGTAGGCAGTCGGCCGAGCTTATCCAGGCACTGCGCCCGTGTTTCCGTGCCGATGACGCTTTGAAAATGCCGCACGACGGTCGGATAGGGGTGCGGACCTGCCGCCGTGCCGAACAAATAAAATGTGTCATCCACATGCGAGGTCCAGTAACGCAGGGCTTCGTTGATGGCGTCCTTGAGTGTGCCGCTGGCGCCGCGGACGGGAATGACCTCTGCGCCGAGCAATTTCATTTTCTGGACATTGGGCATCTGCCGTTCGATGTCGGTTTCGCCCATGAACACCTTAACGTCCATACCCATCATCGCGCCGATGGTGGCGGTGGCCAGACCGTGCTGGCCGGCGCCGGTCTCGGCGATGAGCTTGCGTTTACCCATGTATTTGGCCAGCAGACCCTGGCCCAGCGTGTTATTGAGCTTGTGCGCCCCGCCGTGCAGAAGGTCTTCCCGCTTGAGATACACCTCGCAGCCGACCGCTTGCGACATGGCAGGACTGCGATACAGCGGCGTCGGCCGACCGGCGTAGTCGGTTAGCAATCGTTCTAACTCAGCGCGGAATCCCGCGTCGTTACGCCATTTTTCAAACGCGGCCTCCATTTCCTCCAGCGCTGGTAAAAGCACTTCGGGCACATAGTAGCCGCCGAAACCGCCATAATGTCCTTTATATTTCATCCTACGCCAGCACTGCTTTTATCATCGTTATATTTAAACCACGAAGAACACGAAGGGCACGAAGCAAAATTTTGCTTTAACAACTTTCAAGTATAATCGCTTGTCGTCACGCGACATTAATCAAATCCCCGGCGATGTTTTTGGCGACAGTCGGTTTAAGGGCTTTGGAGGTTACAAGATCCACCTTTATATGCAACAAATCTTCGAGATACAGTTTCAAATTCATATATCCATCGAACGTCGCTTTATGGCGAAAGTGCACTAATACATCGAGATCGCCCGGCTCGTGGGCGTCACCACGAGCCAGGGATCCGAAAATATCCAATGACGCCACGTCGAATTGACGGCGTATTTCATCCGCACAGGTTCGCAAATAGGTAATAATCGAGTTTCGATCCATATATCGCCTGCTACATTTGCTTAGCCGTTTTTGGCCATGAAGTCTTTCATGAAACTGGTAATGGCCTTGATGGCGTCCATGCCGTTGACGTTGTAGGCGCTGACGCGGATGCCGCCGATACTGCGATGGCCTTTGAGGCCGAGGAAGCCGGCTTTCTGGCCTTCAGCGTTAAATTGTTTTTCCAGTTCCTCGCTGCGCAGGTTGAACACGTAATTCATGTGTGAACGATCTTCCGGAGCGATGGTATTGGTGTAAAAACCGCCGGAATGATCAATCGCATCATAGAGCACTTTGGCCTTGGCGGTATTTTCTTTTTCCAGAGCGGCCACGCCGCCTTTGCCTTTGAGCCAGTGAAGCACTTTATTCATCATGTAAATGGAAAACGTGGTCGGAGTATTGAACAGGCTGTTTTCTTTCGCGTGCGTGGAGTAGCTCAGCATGGTGGGCAGGCCTTCGCGGCATTTGGCCAACATGTCATCCCGAAGGATAACCACCGTCACGCCGGCAGGCCCGAGGTTTTTCTGCGCGCCGGCATAGATGAGGCCAAACGGCTTGGGATCAAATTGCCGGGAAAGAATGTCGCTGCTCATATCGGCCACCAGCGGAACATTACCCGTATTGGGGAACTGCCGCCACTGCGTGCCGTAAATGGTATTGTTGGAAGTAATGTGGCAATACACCGCGTTGGAATCGAGCTTCAGATCGGCCTGTTTGGGAATGGCGCGAAAGACGTCTTTTCCGATTTCCGTCGTGGCCGCCACCTTCGGTGAGCCAAGGATTTTGGCTTCCTTCAGGGCTTTCTTGCTCCATGAACCCGTGATAATGTAATCGGCGCTGGCGCCCGGACCCAGCAGGTTCATCGGCACCATGGCAAACTGCAGACTGGCTCCGCCTTGCAGGAAAAGCACCTGGTAATTGTCGCCCAATCCCATCAATTCCTTAATCAGGGCGATGGCCTCATTGTGAACCGCGTCGTATTCCTTACTGCGATGGGAAGTTTCCAAAACGCTCACGCCGCCGCCGGCAAAATCCAAAAACTCCTCGCGTGCTGCTTCCAAAGCCTCAACAGGCAATGCAGAAGGACCGGCATAAAAATTAATTTTCCGACTCATAATATCATTCTCCTTAATTTGTCCTGGGTCTGCGACCAGCCGCAAAACCGCAAAACGGGTAGTTTATCGCCACATGATGAAATTGTCCAATATCTCCATGACTGAGCTGGCTCGCTTTGTGAACTCGCCGGCAAACTTTCACAAAGCCGCTAATAATTGCTAATGATTTTGATGAACATGAGCGAAGTAGCTGTAACCTATTGATATAAATATAGTTACATAAATATATTGTAGATTTTCCATCCGTGCGGATATAATAAACTAACTGGAGCTGCGAAAAGGAGAAGAAAATTCCCGGTTTTATTAGGTAATTCAATTAAAGGTTTTGTACCTTTTGAAAGCAAGAAAATGACAAAATTTTATCCATTTTTTATCATAATGGTCTGCCTGACGACAGGAATCTCTTCCGTCCCTGCCGCTCAGGAGGGTATCGGCATCAACTTTTTCGATGTTGCCGGGTCGAATCTGCAAAACTACACCTGCTGGGGTGATGGAAAATCATATATCTACAGCGGAGGAGCGACTCTGGCCAACTGCGATGGCGCGGTGCCGGTGGATATGAGCATTGGCGCCGGATCGCTAAAAGTACAATCGACAAAACCCGCCGGGAGTTGGTGGAATATCCTTTTTAAGCTGGACTGGGGCCACTCGGTGAATTTTTACCGTTACGGCCAGCAGCCTTTTTTGTATCTGCGGGTCAAATGGGGACAGATTGCCTCCGGAGCGAACATGCGCATCCGGCTGGTGGATGACCAGCAAATCCTCAATTTATACCATTATTATGCCGGACAAGCCGGGACGCATTCCAGTCAGGAGGCGTCGGTTTTACTTTCCGACTATGTCACGCCCTCGACGAGCCAATGGCAGGATGTTTATATCCCCGTGGAGGATTTTCTGGACGATAATCCCAACCTGGACCTGACCCGCATCAGTATCCTGATTTTTGACGGCGCAGGTACGTATAACCAGACAAATACGCTTTACATCGAAAAAATGAAAGTTATTCCTGACATTGCCAATCAGTACAGCGATGTCGTTAAAATTAACCAATTGGGCTACCTGCCCGCGGAACGCAAACTGGCGCTGGTCAGCTATGAAAGCGGCGCGTTTGCGGCCGCACCCACTTATTTTCAAGTGATTAATGTTGCCAACGAAACTGTCGCCTATCAAGGTAATCTGGTGCAAAAAACCGCCTGCTCTCCGGAATGGAATCAAAGTGGCGATATCGTTTATCGCGCCGATTTTACTTCCCTGACCTCGCCGGGAACGTATCGCATCGACATACCTGAATTAGGTCAAACCTCGCTGGAATTCGACATCAGCGCAGCAGCGTTTAACCTGGCGTATCGCGATGCGCTGCGATTTTTTTATTATGCCCGTTCCGGCAATGCCATTGCCGAACCTTACGCTGAAGGCTTCACCCGCCCCACCATTTACGCCAACAATGCCGCGTGTCAGTACGATTATGATGATAATAATTCGGCCAAAATGTACGATTATGATCCTCTGGACCAGGGCATCACCTCACGCGACGTTCAAGGCGGCTGGTTCGATGCCGGCGATTTGCATCTGGACACGCACAACAATATCGTCACTTTATGGTTTTTGCTGGAAATTCTAAAACAACAAGGCGATAAGCTCGGTCCCAATCTGCTGAACCTGCCCGAATCCGACGGCCAAACCAACGATCTGGTGCACCTGATCAAATATCAACTGGAATGGTTCAAAAAAATGCAGAACAGTGACGGCAGCGTGCATTTTATCGTCATCGGCAATGGCGATGAGAGCCGCCAGCTTGTCAGCGATGTTTCCACCGGCGCGGCGTGCGTGCTGGCGGGTATTTTCGCCAAAGCGTCCGTGATATTCGGCGCCATAACCGGACAGGAAAGCTACGCCGCAGACCTGTTGTCACGGGCGGAGTTATCCTGGACCTGGCTGCAAGCCCATCCCAATAACTATAATCCGACCGGTCTTTCCGGCCAAACCTGGTCTTACGGCATCACTAATGATGTCCCATATCGCATGTTTGCCGCCATCGAGCTTTATATCGCCACCGGAACGACGTTTTACCGCAGCTATTTTGAAACTGCTTTCGCCAACGCCGGAGGCAACGCCCTGACGGCTTTTACGCCCAATCAGTCCTGGGGCGGGATTCTGGGCCTTTTTTACGACCCCAGCATTAACCTGGCCTACATGGATTACGTCCAAACCACTCGATCCGTCAGTTCCACCATAAAAAATCACCTCAAACAAAAATTCCAGGATCAGGCGGCTTTTATACTCAGCAAAGATAATTGCACCAACTACAATATCCCCATGGTCGCCCCGAATCACCTGTTTTGGGGATCTTCCGGTATGCTTTGCGCCAATGCTTATGTCCTGTTGCGGGCGTATGAATGGACCGGCAATGCCTCCTACCGTAATGCGGCGCTGGATGCCCTGGAATGGATCGGCGGCCGTAATCCCGTTTGCCGAATTTTCATCACCGGTTACAGTGATTACCTGCACGGAACAGACCATTATTCATTTTACTGGTTCGACCACCTTAATCCCACGCCGGGCTATCTCTGCGGCAACATTAACGGCATGGGCGCCGGGGGCGGACATTTTCTTGATTATTACATCCGCTACCCCTGGAAATACTACCTCAATCTCCAAAATGCCAGCGTTCTCGAACCGTGTTTGCCGTGGCAGGCCGAATTGAGTTATCTGCTGGGATATTTTGCCTCGAACTTGAACTTGCCCGGCGATATTAATTTTGATGGAGCCGTGAATGTCGCCGACTTGACCTTATTTATTCAGGCCTGGCTCGCCTCTCCGGGTGATACCAACTGGAATCCCAATGCCGATCTGGCCCAACCCCCTGATAATATCATCGACTTCGCTGATTTTGCCGAACTGGCTGAAAATTTTAATTAGCCGCTTCATCAAAAAGCATATAATTGCTTGTTACTACTGGGTTTGCGTTTTGACAAGCGTGTTTATAAACGGCTTGTCTTCCTGCCAAATCCCATAAACAGGTATTTGTTGAAAAATAACCTGTAAACGGACATCTGCTCATGGGGTGTAAGGTATTGAAACACGCAAAATCTGCTGGTAGAAGCGGTTGTGGCCGATATAATTCATAGACCATGAGGCAGCCGCGGCAATATCGACATGTAGTAGTGTGTATATCGTTTATTTTGCCGGGCATGTCGTTAAGCCTGATAACAGGTTGTCATGAGGTTCGGCCTGTGTCGTCGCAACCGGCGGTAGAGGCCGGGCTATGGCAAAGTTTGGAAGCCCGGCAACTGGATGTGCGACTGTCGGCCATCAAACGGGCAGGCGAATCCGGCGACCGGCGGGCCGTACCGTTGCTGGTGGACCGGCTACAGGAAATGGACGTCGTGGTCAGAATGTTCGCCGCACAGGCTTTGCGGCAAATAACCGGTCTCGATTATGGCTATGATTACAAAGCGCCGCTCCGGGAGCGGCGAAAGGCGGTGCAATGTTGGCGCGAGGCTTTAAACGCCGGCGGCGGGCATCGTCCTTCGGTCGGCACAGCAGATGGATGAGGCAGGCTGATGCAGGAACAAACATGCACAAAAGGTATTGAAGTGCGGATTTGCGCGGAACCGGCGTATTTATCGGTGGTGCGCTGTGCGGTGCGCCAGACGGCCAAGCTGGTCGGACTGGATGAGAAAGGCACAGACTCGGTGACGCTGGCCATCGACGAAGCACTGACCAATGTCATCCGGCATGGGTATGGCGGACCCTGCACCAAACCGATTATCATCAAAATATGCCGTCAGGAGTTACCCGAAGGTCCGGCCGTGGAATTCGTCATCCGCGATTATGGCAAGACCGTGGACCCGGCGAAAATTTGCAGCCGAAAACTCGATGATGTGCGCCCCGGCGGACTGGGCGTGCATATCATCAAATCGGTCATGGATATCGTGGAATATATACCACAGCAGGACGGACAAGGTATGTTGCTGAGGATGGTAAAATTCCTGGAAACGGCGGATACCGGAGAAAAAACCGCCTCCTCAGCCAAAAACGCATAACGAACGAGCAGGATATAAATGGCGCGCGAACCAAAAAATCAAGGCGACGGGGCGATAAAGAACATCCGGCGCGAATCCGGGACTGTCGTCCTGGTATTGCAGGGTGATATTGACCTGCATCGCTCCGTGAATGTGCGGGGCGCTCTGCTGGAAGTGCTGCAGGAAAAACCGCCCCTGCTGGTGGTGAATATGGCGGCGGTGGACTTCATGGATTCGTCAGGACTGGCAACGCTGGTCGAGGCGCTGCAGGTCAGCCGACGCCAGAAAACCAAACTGGCGCTGGTGGGATTGGGCGCCCGCGTCCGCAGTATTTTTGAAATTTCCCGTCTGGACAACATTTTTACGATCTGTGAGACGGAGTCCGAGGCCCTTTCTTAATGCGTGCAACATCGGATGGCGAAAACGACAAAACCATGAAAGGACCGGTGCGCTGGCTGGCCGGGTTGGGCGGCGTTATTCTGCGAACAAGTCGGCGGTCGCTGGGAACATTGGGGGCAATGCAGCTCTTGCTGGGAGAAACCGCTCATCTGACACTGAGCGGCTGCCTGCCGGGGGGAAAACGGCTGAGCCGTAAAGCGCTGTTTTATCAAATGGTGCGCGTGGGCGTGCGGGCCATTCCCATCGTAATCTTGGTGGAACTGGCCCTCGGAATGATATTACCGTTACAGACGTATCCCAAGCTGGATGAATTCGGCCAGGCCGAACAGATTGCGACGATTAATTCCATCGCCGCGTTTCGAGAACTGGGCGCGCTGATGACGGCCATCGTCCTGAGCGGTTTCGCCGGGGCCAGCATCGCGGCGGAACTGGGAACGATGGTCACGGCGGAGGAAATCGAGGCCCTGGAGGCTATGGCCCTCAAGCCGGTGCGCTTTCTCGTTGTGCCGCGTATGATCGCCACGGTCATTATGATGGTGCTGCTGACTGTCATCGCCGACGTGGTGATGGTATTCGGCGGTTATCTTACCGGCTTGCGCCTGGGCATCGACGGACAAGTATATTATCAATTAACGCGGGAAGCGGTTAACGTCGCGGGCTTTATCACGGGGCTGGTGAAGGCGGGCGTGTTCGGCGTATTGATTGGCCTGATTAGCTGCTTCCTGGGTCTGAACGTCAAACCGTGGGAAGGGAGCGAGGGTGTCGGGCGCGCGACGACCAACACGGTGGTGTACTGCATTGTCGCGATTATCGGCGCGGACGCGATATTTACGGTCATTTTTTACGCTTATGGATTATTTAACTAGATGGCGGCAGAAAATAATAAAGCGCGCGAACCGGTGATTGTGGTGGAAAACCTGACCAAGTGTTTCGGGTCTCAGGCCGTACTGCAGGGCATCACGCTGGATATTCATCATGG
>CAZOCV010000084.1:0-1901 GCA_964578395.1 uncultured Pirellulales bacterium | reverse complement strand
ACCATCGAAATCATGGTGAAAATCAAACTGGAGCTGGTGGGTCTGCGCGAGCACGCCGACAAAATGCCCGCACAGCTTTCCGGCGGGATGAAAAAACGCGCCGGGCTGGCGCGGGCGATTGCGCTGGACCCGCAAATTCTTTTCTACGACGAACCCAGCGCCGGGCTGGACCCGGTGACCAGCGCCCAAATCGACCAGCTCATTATCGCGCTGACCCGCAAGCTGGACGTCACCAGCGTCGTGGTGACCCACGAAATGGATTCGGCCTTCACCATCGCGGACCGCATGTGCATGCTGGACAAGGGCGTCGTGCTCAAGGTCGGCACGCGGAGCGAATTCGAGCGGCTGCGCGACGCCGGCGCGGGAGAGCTGCAAGATGAAAATGAACAATTGATCCGCCAGTTCCTGCGCGGTGACGCCGAAGGCCCCATCACCCGGCGCAAGGAACGCAGCGATTATGAGGAAGACTTGATGATGGTGCAGACTCGGATCGAAGCCTGAGGCTGCGCCGGAGGACAGGCTCGCTATGGCCAAAAAAATGCGTAATGAAGTCGCGGTCGGACTGACGACCCTGGCGGTGCTGGTGTTGGCAATCTACATCGTAATTGCCCTGGGCGACTGGTCCAACCTGTTCACTGACCAGCATAAAATCACCGTGCGCCTGCCTTATGAGACCGGGCTGAAAGGTTTGGGCGTCAACAGCCCCATCCTGCTGGGGGACGCCAAGGTCGGGCAGATTACCTCTACGAAAATCGGTGTCCCTGACGAAGATGAAGCACACCAGCAGGTTTATGTTTATTTCACCATGAAACTGCCGGAAAAATACCCTCTGCGGAGTGACTGCATTTTATCGGTGCAGAGCAACCTGCTGGGCGGCCAGTCGCTGCTGGCGATTAAAAACCTGGGCGCCAAGGGTGAACTTCTCACGGGAGACCGCACCATGGACCTGCCCAAAGAGCAATTTGAAGGCGGCATCACCGAAACCTTCGATGTGCTGCGGGCAGAATTAAATTCCGATAACCCCAACAGCCTGATGGGCCGCATCAAGACCGAACTCAGCCGGGATAATCCCGATGCCCTTATTGCCCAACTGGCTCATACGGCCGAAAACCTCAACCATATTTCTCTGCGTATTCGCCAGGAGGTGGAATGCGATGAGGAAAAACAAACGCTGATGGCCAAACTTCACGGGGTGATGGATCACATCGTTTCGGTTACAGCTCATCTGGACGAAGAATTCGACCGCGAGCAAAGCACTGCCGCCCTGGCCAAGGTGCATGTCGCCCTGGACGCCCTCGACGAAGCCCTGGGGCAGGTGGATGAACTGGTCCGCACCAACAAGCAGCCGGTGACAGAAACGGTGGCCTCGCTCCGCAATATAACCGGCCGCATCGAACAGGAAACGCCCGATTTGCTGGCCAAAGTGAAAAACACGCTGGACCAGGCCACGGCGGCCATGAACCGCGCTGAACAAACCATCGCCGACATCAAAACCATGGTGCAGGCCAATCGTCAGCAGATTGATCAGATGGTCACCAACGTGCACGAGTTGAGCGTTAACCTGAAAATGGCCAGCCGCGACATTCGCCGTTCACCCTGGCGGCTGGTGTATAAGCCGAAAAAAGATGAGCTGGAACTGGCCGGGCTGATTGAATCGGCCAGCGATTTTGCCACCGGCGCGGAAAAGCTTGATGAAACGGCGCTGCGGCTGCAATCGCTGATCGAAGCGGCCCAAACCTCCGATAAGCTCGATGAAAAACAACTGCAAAAACTGATGGAGGAATTGCAGGTAACCTTCGACCAGTTCCGCCAGGCGGAAGAAAAATTCTGGAACGAAATGAACGCGAATCAGTAATATGTCACGGCTGCCAGCGTACGGGTAAAGCGTGTTTTACGCCTAA
>CAZOCV010000083.1:4332-14763 GCA_964578395.1 uncultured Pirellulales bacterium | reverse complement strand
AGCGGGAGCAGTTGGGAGTTCAAGCTTTAGCTTGGCCGTTTTTGAGGGGCGGGCGTCGTGGGCTAACGGCCAGCCTGAAGGCTGAACTCCCAACGGGCGGACTCCGAACCTGTCTCGCTCATACGCAGCGACCAACGGGAGCGGGTTGGCGGCTCAGCGCCCGCAGCGATCTAAAAGGGTCTTTGACCCTTTGGGGCCTTTTTATTCGAGAAGCAGGTAGTCCAGGCCAAACATGTATTTTTTGACGGCCTGGGGATTGGCGCCTTTGATAAAGATGTCCATGGTGTTGGCGCCCGCTTTGAGGTCGAGCCGGCCTAGTTTGACGAGGTGGCCGACAACCTCGGTGTGATAAAAATCCTTGTTTTCGACAACCCGTTGGCCGTTGATATAGATATCGACGATGGCGTAATCCTCCGCGCGGGTGAAACAGCCGGTCACATCATACGCGCCGGCCTTTTCCACGAGGAAAATCAGCCGCAATTTATCATCGGGCCGGGCATCCCGCCACCAGAGCTGACTGTCCCAGCTCCAGCCATAGCCGGAGCTTTGCTGAACTTCGGTCATGCCGCCGGTTTTGGTTTGCACGGTGAACTTTTCGCCTTCCAGCGCGCCCTTGCAGACGAACTGCGGCTGATTGATTTCTTCGGCGGTAAGGCGCACGGGCAGCGTGGCGGATTCAGGGGCCGGCTCCACGTTACAGATAGCGCCGGGGGCGGCGTAAAAATACGTCGTGGGGGCGTAGTTGACAAGGGTAGCGGCCCAATGCCACAGTTCCATGTCGAATTTGAGCGACTTGTGGAACGGGATGGCATCCAGCGAGCGGAAGCGGTTGTTGACCGAATAGCCGGGATGCAGATTGCCGTAACCGACGGGCTGGGCGTGGAACGGGGCGTAAAACGTGTTGGGATGACACCAGGCGTAGCCGTAGTAATCTTCCGTGCCGGTGCCGATGTGCGAGGGGAAGGTTTCGCCATCGACGTAAATTTTTTCATCGCCTTCGCCCCACCAGGCATCCGCGCCGTTATAAATACTCAGCGTGTCCCCCATGTACTTGCCCGCGCCGGTAATGGTGACGTAATTGGTGTCGATGCCGCCGGCGCGAATGGTTTTAGCCTTGTGATACAGACGCCAGGCGGCATGGAAGTGCATGCTCTTATCGTTCCAGGCGTAATCTTTGACGGCGGCCTGCAGTTGCACCTTTACCGGTGCGGCCGCGAGATTGGTTATCACCAGTTGAGCATCCTTGGCGAACGGCATCACCCAGTAGCAGAACATCGTGCCGTCATCGGTAACGGCATTATACCAGGTTTTGCAGGCGGCCAGTTCCGCCCCGGCCCCGAAGAAATCGCCCAGGGGCGCCCAGATGGTGCGTTCGCCGTCAAAGGTCATTTCCAGCACCGTCGAGCGGAGCGCAGCGGTCATGTCCTCGGCGTCGAGCTTGCAGCTCATGGCATAAATTGCCTGGGGGCCGGTAAGCGTAATTTTATGGGTCTCGGCGGGATTGAGAATACCGGCGAACGTGGCGGCGTCAAATAATTCCGGATGTTCATAGGTACCCAGTTGCGCTTGCACCATTGTAAGGGTTGCCTGGGCATCGTCCAGCACCGAGCGGCTGAGCGTCTGCACCTTCGTGCCGGGTTCATAGGTGCGGTAGTTAATCTGGTAGTAAAGGGCTTCACCGCGGCGGGCGCCGAAATCATCGCCGATGGAGTTGCCGCCTTCGTAAGTAACTTTGCAGCGTTTGCCGTAGGGAATAGGCAGATACAGGTTGTGCCCGCGGTTCTTGTAGGGCGTTTTATCGGAAACGGAATTTGATAGCGGCGGGCCGACGAGCAGATGGCCGCTGATGATGTCGGCGGCGGGACCTTCGAAGGCGGGCGTGTCGTAATCATCGAGGTAAATACGCATGGTGCTGTTGGTGAATTCCTTGCCGCGCGGGCCGTGCCAGGTTCCCCAGATGCGGACAATTGCGCCGGGACCTTGGGCGTCCATCATGACATATTCCTTGCGGCCGTGGTTTTCTTCCACGCGCACGAACTGGCTGCGGTCGCCGTTGGCGTACCAGCCCTCCTTGTCGGGAGCGACCGTCGCCCGGTCATAACTGCTAAATTGGGCACAGGTGTACCACGGGTCCGGCGGCTGCGGGGCCGCATCGCGGTCCACCATCTCCCGCAGCAGCGATTCGAAAGTAATCTCGCCGCCGAAACAGCCTGCCGAAACGACGAGAACCATCATCACCAACAACACGAGTGCACTTGGTCGAATCATAACCCATTCTCCTAACCTGAAGATTTATTTTATAAGCTCACGAGTTCGTTACTTTTGCAGCAGCAGGCAATCGAAACCCAGCATATGCCTCGGATCCGCTTTCGGATTCGTGCCCTTGACGGTTATTTCGAGAATGTTGGCGCCCTTTTTAAGCTCCACTTCGCCGAAATCAACCTCCGCCAGAACCACTTTGGCGGCGTAGAAATCCACATCCTGTTGTACTATCCTGCCGTTAACGGCAAAATCCATGATGCCGTAATCCGTCGCACGGGTAAACACCCCGGTCATGCGAAAACGCCCCTCCTCGGGGGCAAGAAACGTCAGTTGCAGGCGGTCGCCGGGTTTGGCGTCCTGCCACCACAACTGCCGGTCGTTGCTCCAGCCGTATAGCTGGCTCTGCTGTATCACAAATACCCCGCGGGTCGCGCGGATGTCTTTGCTTGCTTCGCCTTCCACCGCGCCTTGGCGACGATAGGTAGGTTTGAGAATATCATCCTCAGTCAAAAACACCGGCTCGCGCACATCCTGCGTCGCCGGTTCATCCCACCATTTGGCCCCGGGCGCGGCGTACCACCACGTCGTCGCGGCATAATTGAACATCCCGCCGGAATTGCTGATAAATTCCATGTCGAATTGCAGTGATTTGCGGAAGGGAATCACATCCAGTAGGCGAAATCGGTTGTTAACCGTATAATCCCGCCCTTGGGGATGGCGGGTATAGCCCCGATGCTTGTTGCCGTCGCCGATGGGCTGGGCGATAAATGCCGTAGAGTATGGTTCAGAACGGCCCCAGGCGTAGCCATAATAATCTTCCGTGCCCGTGCCGAAGTGCGAGGGAAAGGGTTCGCCATCCACGTAGATTTTTTCATCGCCTTCGCCCCACCAGCGCCAGCCGCCGTTGAAGACGCTGACCGCGTCGCCCATATACTTGCCGCAGCCCCGCACAGCGGTGAAATATAAATCCTGCCCCTCCCCGGCGTGCGTCTGAAAACGGTTATACAAACTCCAGGTGGAGTGAAAATACAGGGCCTTATCCGTCCAGAGGTGCGGCTTAACCCGGACTTCCAGAGATTCGAGATTGATGGTTTTGTCCGTCATGTTCGTTACCGCGATTTGCGCCTGCCGCTGAAACGGCATGACCCAGTAACAACTCATGGTCCCGTCCTCATCGACCCCCGCCCACCAGGTGCGCCATGCGCCCGTATGGACCCCGGCGCCGAAAAAGTCGCCCACCGGCGCCCATACCGTGCGGCGGCTGTCAAAGCTGATTTCCAGCACCACACCCCGCAGCGCCGCGGCCATATCCGCCGCGGAAAGTTTACACCGCAGATGGCAAATCGCCCCGCCGTTGTCAAAGGTCAGAACCTTTTGCTCATCCGGGGCCAGCGTCGCCCCTGTTTTTTCACAGCGGTCATCGGCTCCCGCCGCCGGCGGCGCCAGCGCCGTCAGTTGCTGCTCCACCTTTTCGCGCGTCGCGGCGGCCTGGCGCAGTATAGTATCGCTCAGCGTCTGCACCTTTGTGCCTGCCGCATAGGTGCGATAGTTGATCTGGTAATAAAAGGATTCCTCCAAAAAACCGTCATCCCTGAATTTGCCTTTGGTTTCATAGGTGACTTTGCAGCGCCGGCCGTAAGGAATAGGCAGGTACAGGTTGTGCCCGCACTGCACCTTGTTATCATACTCCGGGGCGCGAAACGACAATGCTTTGCCCGCGAACCGGCCGCCGCTGAGCAGGACCATAATCGGCCCTTCGAAAGCAGGCGTATCCTCATCGTCCAGATAAATTCGCAGTGTGCCGTCGGAAAAATTACCCCCGAACGTGCACCAGAACCGCACGATCGCGCCCGGTCCCTGGACGTCCATCAGCACCAGTTCCCGTCGGCCGTTGGGATTTTCCTCGCGGATAAAATTACGACTGTCGCGGTTAGCGAACCAGCCGGGCTGATCCGACGCCGTCGAGGCCCGGTCGTAACTGCTCGCCTGGGCGCAGGTAAACCACGGCTCCGGCATTTGGGCCGCAGCGTCACGATTCACCATCTCCAGCAGCAGCGATTCCAAGGTTACTTCATCGGAGGCATAACCCCGCGCTGCGAATAAAAAACACAAAACCAATATTTTAACAATTATTTTCATGGCAACTTCCCATAGAGTAATTGATACACCACGATAACGCCTTTGTAAAAAGTCATATTATTTTAACCACGAAGTTCACGAAGGACACGAAGTTTAAAAATGTTGTTTGCTTCTTAAGGCCTTTCTTCGTGCTCTTCGCGAACTTCGTGGTGAACAATATTTTATAAAACAAACCGCTTGATTCCGTATTTGAGAATTTGTACGTTAAAGTTGATTAAAAGACCGACTTTAATCTCAGAAAGTTTCATATACGTTAATAACTGCGCCTCGTGGATTTTCGTTATTTGATCAACACTTTTAAGTTCAACAATAAGTTCATTCTTTGCCAATAAGTCGATACGGTATCCACAATCCAAATAAATGTCTTTATATTTTACAGGAACCGGATACTGAAGCTTGAAGGGTATATCCGCCAGAGATAATTCATGGGCCAGACATTGTTCGTAAGCCGATTCTAATAATCCTGGCCCTAAAGCTCGATGCACTTCCAAGGCGCATCCAATGACCCGGTTAGACAATTCATCAAATTCCACTTCGTGTCCTTCGTGAACTTCGTGGTTAAAAATTATTGATCATGCTATGCTAATGCCATATCCAGCACCGTGGCCGCATGTTTAACGAATTTAAAGGTCATTCCCTTCGTGGCGATTTGGGGCAGGTCGGCGAGGTCTTTTTTATTGCGTTCGGGAAGAAGGACGGTTCGGATGCCGGCGCGCTTAGCGCCGAGAATCTTTTCCTTCACGCCGCCGATGGGCAGCGCCAGGCCGCGCAGGGTGATTTCGCCCGTCATGGCCACATCCGGCCGGGTCGGCCGGCCCGTCAACAGCGACGCCAGCGCGGTATAAATCGCCAAACCGGCGCTGGGGCCGTCCTTGGGCACAGCGCCGGCGGGAACGTGAATATGCACATCATGTTTGGCCAATGATTTATATTTTTCCAGCGCCGCGGCGACGTCGGCCAAAATACCTTTGGGCGGCTGGTTCTGGCCGGCGCCGCTACTTTTGATGGCGCTCAGCGCCGCTTGCGCCGATTCCTTCATCACCTCGCCCAACTGGCCCGTGAGAATCAGCTTGCCGGTCCCCGGCAGCAGGGTTGCTTCGATAAACAAAATCTCGCCGCCGCTGGGCGTATAGGCCAAACCCGTCGCTACGCCCGGCGTGCCCTGACGCAGGGCCAGTTCCGATTCGTATTTTATCGGCCCCAACAGATGGCTCAGCATGCGCGCCGACACCGTCGCCGTCTTGCGCTTGCCCGACGCCACATCCGCGGCAATGGCCCGGCACACCGCCCCGATTTGCCGCTCCAGTTCGCGCACGCCCGCCTCCCGCGTATAAGACAGAATCAGGCAGCGCAGGGCATCTTCGGTAATCCTGCATTTGGCCTCTGTCAAACCGTTTTCCTGCAATTGCCGCGGCAGCAGATATTTGGTTGCGATGAACATCTTGTCTTCATGCGTATAACCGGGCAGTTCAATCACTTCCATACGGTCGCGCAGCGCCGGCGGCACGGGGTCCATAATGTTGGCCGTACCGATAAACATCACTTTGGATAAATCGAACGGCTGGTCGATATAGTGGTCCGTAAAGCTGTTGTTTTGTTCCGGGTCAAGCACTTCCAATAGCGCCGAGGCCGGGTCGCCGCGAAAATCCTGGCCGATTTTATCGAGTTCATCGAGCATAAAGACCGGATTGTTGCTCTTGCACTTGCGCAATTCCTGCATGATGCGCCCCGGCAAAGCGCCGATGTACGTCCGGCGGTGACCGCGAATGTCCGCCTCATCGCGAATGCCGCCGAGGCTGATACGGATAAATTTGCGTCCCATGCTTCCCGCGATGCTCCGGCCCAGGCTGGTCTTGCCCACGCCCGGCGGCCCGACAAAACATAATATCGGGCTGCGCCCCTGCGGGTTCAGCTTGCGCACCGCCAGAAATTCCAGAATCCGCCTTTTCACCTTGACCAGATCGTAATGATCCTGGTCCAGCACCCGCCTGGCGGTGTTGAGATTAAGCTTGTCCTCCGTGTTAAGTGACCACGGCAGTTCGCAAAGCCATTCGATGTACGTCCGCAAGACGTTGAATTCCGGACTCATCAGGGGAATCTTATCGAGGCGGTCCAGTTCGCGCAGTGCTTCGGCGTTCAGCTTTTCCGGCATGGCGGCTTTTTTGATAGCTTCGCGCAACTCGGTGATTTCCGTAGTCTTCTGGTCCGTCTGACCCAGTTCGGTCTGAATCGCCTTGAGCTGCTCCTGCAGAAAATATTCCCGCTGCGTTTTGTCGATGCTCTTGCTGACCTGCTGATGCAGCTTTTGCCCCAGTTCCAGTAATTCCAACTGGTTCGCCAGGGCGACCGACAACGTATGCAGGCGTTTTTCCACATCCGTTTCTTCGAGCAGTTTTTGTTTTTGCTCCAGATTGATATTGATGTTCGCCGACAGGAAATCCGCCAGCGCTCCCGGATCGTCGATATTGTCCAGAATAACCTGCACTTCTTCCGGTATGTTCGGCGATAGCTGAATCATTTTCTGCGCCATCTGGCGGACGTTATTTATCATCGCCGTCAGGGCCTTGCCGGGCGTAAAATGGCTGGTCAGTACTTCGATGCGCGCCCGCAGAAACGGCTCCGTCGCCAGCCACTTCACCACCCGAAAACGAATCAGGCCGTGTACCACGATGCTGTTCTGGCCTTCGGGCATTTTGAGCAGCTTGAGAATCGTCACCACCGTGCCCACCTGATAAAGCTGATCGGCATGGGGTTTTTCCATTTTGGGATCTATTTGCGTCAGGACGCCGATAGGATTATCCGGATTCAGAGCGCCGGCATTGGACATCGCGCCGAGCAGATTGCGGCTGCGCGGCCGGCCTATCGCCAGCGGCATCACCGTACCGGGAAACACCGTGGCGTTACGCAGCGCGATGATGCCCAGTTCCTGCGGCACATTCACCTGCACGCCTTCGCCGTTATCCGCCGCTTTTTTGGCCGGGTCTGCCGCCGGCGATGCGGTTCTCTTTATTATTTTTTTCGGAGCCGCGGAGGAAGAGGGTCCCGACTTTGTCGCAACCACATTGGGCAATTCTATCGGCGTGGCGCCGACATCGATATTTTCCAAATCCACATCATCGGTGCCGATAGCGGTACTGACCCAGTCGGGTAACGTAGTTTCCCCCGGCGCACCATTCGTCACCAAAGGTTCTTTTTTTTTCTTCGTGTTGCTCGTTTTTTTTGCCATATGCTTTCAGCTTAATCCCCGTTAGCGTGGATGTCAAAGGTAAGCCGCGTCATTTCATCGGGCGGTTTCCATCGCGGTTATTGCGTCCGCGGCCTGTGGATTCTTCCTGAAGGGAACGGCGATCGCCCAGCGTCACCGGCAGCGTCACCTTCTTGCCGTCACGCCATACCTCGACAATAACCTCTGTTCCCGGCGGCGTGCGGGCGATAAGATATTGTATCTGTTTGCTGGTGGCGACCTCCACGCCGTTCATTTTTTGAATAATGTCGCGCGGCCGAATACCGCTTTGGGCACATGGTCCGTCCGGGGATACTCCCAGAACCAGTACGCCCTGCAATTGTTTGTCCAGGTTTGCCAGCCACTGAAGATTGCGGCCCAACATGACATTCGACAGCGCCAAAGCATCGTCCGGGCGCAAATGGCGTAACGTCTCCAGCGGCACATTGCAAAGTTCCAGCCCCAGCCAGCCGCGACGAATATAGCCTTTGGCCGTAAGTTCTTCCGCTACGAAGCGGGCCAGACTGCTCGGCACCGCAAAACCATAGCCCGCGAACCGCCCCTCGCGCGCCGGGTCGTATATCAGGGAGGTAATTCCAATCACCTCGCCATATAAATTAACCAGCGGCCCGCCGCTGTTGCCTTTATTTATGGCCGCGTCTGTCTGAATAAAATCCTCATACGCCCACTCCCCCAGTTTGTTAATCCTGCGCCCCTTGAAACTGACCACACCGCTGGTGACGGTTTGCTCGAAAGCATACGGGGCGCCCATCGCCAACACCGGCATTCCGGCCGACATTTTTTCTGAATCGCCCCAGATAATGGCCGGCAGTTCTTTATCGCCGGGATCAAATTTCAGGACGGCCAATTCCGTATCCGGATCCGCCATGCGTTCATAGGCGCGAAACCGACGGCCATCTCCCAGAATAATTTCAATGGTCTCCGCCCTGGCGATGACATGATGGGCCGTTATCACATATCCTTTCTGCGCCAGCAAACACCCGCTGCCGGTAGCTTCCTCCGGTTCGCCTTGCGCCACCGCTTCCGGCAGGTTTACGATGTGTAAGCGCACCACGGCCGGTAAAACCGCCTGAGCCGCTTGGCTATATAAAAGGTTGACCTTTTCGGCGAGATTTCGCTGGTCCGCCGGCAAGGGCAAAGCTTCGGCCTGTGCCCAGCACGGCTTGCTCCAGCCTGATACGGCGATATAACTGATTGATAAATAAAGAATTAGAATGATCTTATTTGTTCGCATACGGTTCTCAAAAGCTTTTAGGATGACTCCAATAGTGATTTTAACCGGAGATGTTCTTCCGTGGATATATGGTAACTATGATCGGCGTCGGGAAAACGCCGTTCCTGGACATCACTAATATATTGTTTGGCGGCTTCTTCGATGGCTTGGCCTATCTGCCCATAAACCTTGGTGAATTTTGCCCCTGACGCCTGCGGCAGCCCCAGCAAATCATGCAGCACCAATACCTGTCCATCGCATTCCGGGCCGCTGCCGCAACTGATGACCGGAACATGGACCCGCCGGGCAATTTCCCCGGCGACTTCAGCGGTAACACATTCCAGCAAAAGAAGTTGCGCGCCTGCACGCACCATGGCGTCCGCCTGTTCAATCAGCTTTAAGCCGTCTTCGGCAACGCGAGCCTGGAAATACAAACCTGTTTGTTTGGCCGCCTGGGGCCTTAATCCCAAATGCGCCATAACCGGAATTCCGGCCCGGTCCAGGGCGGCTACTACGTCCAAATGACGGTGGTCCACCTCCAGTTTAACGGCGTCACAGCCGGCATGGGTCATAAATCTTCCGGCGTTACTTATTGCCTTATCTAGACTTATGGTATAACTCAAAAACGGCATGTCCCCTATCACAAACGCTTGCCGCGCCCCGCGCCGCACGGAGGCCGTAAGGGCAACCATCATATCCATGGTCACCGGCAGCGTCGAATCATGACCCAATATCACCTGCGCCAGCGAATCTCCGACCAGAAGACATTGTATTCCCGCCTGTTGTAATAAAACTGCGGTGGCATAATCATAACAAGTAATCATGGAGATGGGCTGACCATTACGCTTGGCTTCATACAACGTTTTTAAGGTTATTCGCGTTTGCATATTTTCGTTACCTTCATGGAAAACGTTTGCGCCCCCCGAATTCTGGAGGACTTTTCTATTCCATTCTAATCAAAAACCAGTTAAAGTAATAGTGCCAATCAGGCTTGAATCATAATCAAGACTTTGGCTTGACTTTTTAATAGAATGCGTTAACCTTCGTGCCAGAGACATGTTAAGGTATATTCATGCGGGTCGCCGCCCGCGAAGGAGCGTATCATATGGCAGGTTTATCAGAAATAGTTGCGGGTCATTGGTCGCTGAAGGGGCTTGTCGCCAGTATGATTCTGGTGTTTGTCGGCTTAGCCATGACGATTTATAATCAATTCTCCGGCGGCAGCCAAAGCCCGGGGGCTATTTCGGTAACTCTTAAATGCGTTAATCCCAGTTGCGGGCACGTTGAGACCATGACCTCTGAAAGTTTTCGGGAATTAACCACTCAGAAAACCCAGGAGTGGATGCAGCTCAATAATATCTCTATGCCGGAAGGCGGCATGGGCCCCGAAGGCATGATGATGGACCCGATGATGATGGGAATGATGCCAACCTGGGGCCAGGGACAATGGCCTTTGCCCTGTCCTCAGTGTCAGCAAAATTCGTTTTATATTCACCTCACCTGCCCCAAGTGCAGTGAAATCTATATGGAAAACCTGCAAGACACCAGTACCCCGGATAAATGCCCCAAGTGT
>CAZOCV010000083.1:2906-4232 GCA_964578395.1 uncultured Pirellulales bacterium | reverse complement strand
CCCATTAAGTGAGCGATAGGCCGCAATTGCTCAAATAGGGTTTTGAATTCGTCGCAGGTGAGCGATTGTTGGCCGTCGCACAGGGCATGGCAGGGATCAGGGTGAACTTCAATCATCACGCCGTCGGCGCCAACGGCGGCCGCCGCGCGTGAAAGCGGTTCTATCCCCCAATGATGGCCCGTGCCGTGGGAAGGATCGACGATAACGGGAAGGTGGCTGAGGCGTTTCATGGCGGCCACCGCGGACAGGTCCAGTGTATTGCGGGTCACGGTTTCAAACGTGCGAATGCCGCGCTCACACAAGATGACCTGAAAATTTCCATTGCTGACGATGTACTCGGCCGCCTGCAATAACTCTTCCACTGTGGCGCTCATACCTTTTTTCAGCAGCACGGGCTTGTTGAGTTTGCCGACCGCCTGCAAAAGTGAAAAATGCTGCATATTTCGCGCGCCAATCTGCAAAACATCCGCATATTTAGCCACTACATCGAGTTTATCGGTATCTTTTACCTCCGTAACGATACCCAGGCCGGTTTCGTCGCGGGCGGCGGCAAGGATTTTTAGCCCCTCCTCCTCAAGCCCCTGAAAGCTATACGGATTGGTACGCGGTTTGAATGCTCCGCCGCGCAGCAGGTGGGCGCCGGCAGCCTTGACCGCCCGCGCTGTCGCCAGCACCTGTTCGTACGATTCGACTGAGCACGGGCCGGCAATGATGGTAAACGTGGCCGGACCTATGTCCTGCCCGGCGACGGAGATTGTCGTAA
Organism: uncultured Pirellulales bacterium; assembly: GCA_964578395.1. Classification (GTDB taxonomy): domain Bacteria; phylum Planctomycetota; class Phycisphaerae; order Sedimentisphaerales; family SM23-30; genus JAFGBA01. The sequence continues at coordinate 3,469 of CAZOCV010000083.1, read as the reverse complement.
GTTCGGGCTTCATTTCCCGTGATACCAGTTTATATGGCTTGCTGACGGCGACACATTCACTGATACCCTCAAACGGCTCAAAAAGCTGGGGGTCGATGGCGGTTTTATTACCGGTAATCCCTATGGCCACCCGCATACTGCCGGGGATGCGATTGGGGGTCCAGCCCATCTGGCGAATACGGCTGCAAACCTCCTCTATTTGCCCCGTGGTGGCGTCGTTACGCATCACAATTAACATAACCGTCTTTTAACCTCCAAAAACAAAGGACTTATGTCCATATCAGGTTTATCCGTCAAGCCCGCGGGTAAGTCAAGCTGATTTTCCTAACCTCAGCCCGGTAAAGTCGTCTAACAGCATGTAAGCAGAATGGTTTTCAACGAGAAAGGAGGCCAATTATGCGACGCACAAAAAAACAAATGACTTGGACACAATGGGGTTTGGCGACCTTACTGGTTTTTGCCTTGTTGGCGGCTCCCGCCCAGGCAAAAAAAGGCCGAGGCGGGTCTTCCGGTAAAAATGAGGCTGCTCAACCGGCGCAACAAAAGCACGCGCAACAACAGCA
>CAZOCV010000083.1:0-2806 GCA_964578395.1 uncultured Pirellulales bacterium | reverse complement strand
CAACAACAGCATGCACAACAACAGCAGGCGCAACGCAATTTACAGGCGGCTCAGGAAGCCCAGCGGCAAGCTCAGCAAGCCGCCGTTGAACGGCAGCGGCAGATCCAGCAGCAGGCCCAGGAAAATGTCCGCCGGGCACAACAGGTTCAGCAGCAGGCGGTCCAGGCCGCTCAGGAGCGTCAGCGCCAGGTGCAGCAGCAGGTGCGCACCAACGTGCAAACCGCGCAGCAGAATCAGCTTAAAGCTTATGACAGCGCCATTGCCCGGCAGAACGAGGCGTTGAATCGCGTGCAGGGCGGGCCGACGGATTTACAACGTCAGGTGCAGCAGCAGGCCCGCGAAAATATCGTTCGCGCCCAGGAACAACAGCAGCAGGCTCTTCGTCAGGCGAAGGAAACCCAGCAGCAGGTGCAGCGCATCGCTCAGCAAAATCTGGAACAGGCCCAGAAAACCCAGCGTCAGGTGATGCGTCAGGCCGAACAAAATCAGCGCGCGGCGCAGCAAAACGCCGTAGCAGCCCTGGATACCACACACCAGATACAGCGCCAGGTGCTGGAAACCGCACAAACCATTAAGCCTAACCCGCACCAGCAGCCCCACGGTGATTACCCGGACAACAATGGCCATGATCGACGTGATGATGGCAATAGAAACGATGGCGACCATCGGGACCGCGGCTATGACGACCGTGACCACCGGGATTATCGTGGCAATCAGGACTATGGACGGGTAGGCAGACGCCCGCAAACCGTCGTCCTCGAACGCGATGTTACTATTATCAATCACGATGTCACCATCATCAACCCGCCGGCGCCGACCATTGTCGAAGTGCAGCCCGCTTACATCTACAATTACGAGCCGGACGTGGTAACCTATTACCCTGAGTACGAACCGGACAACAGCGTCCTGCTGCAAGGCAGATTCATCATCGATCCGGAAGTATACGAATACAATCCTTACGAACAGGAAGTTGATCCTCTTATCGTCCTGCACCCGGCCGGCCCGGCGGCGATATACACCAGGGAGACCACTTACAGGCCGTGGTATGGCAACACCCTGTTCAAACGATGCTGGCTCCACTATGGCACACCTTACAGCTACCATCGCACGGTGTATTACGGCAACCAATATCGCCAATGGTGGCGGGAATACTACCTGCCGCATACCTGGTGGGGCGGCTGGTGGCTCAATATCAACCTGCTGTGGTAAACGCACCTAAAAGGGAAAACGGTCAGGCCTTCGGCATCTCGCCGAGGGCCTGCTAATTTAAATTCTTCCTGCCGAAAATAAACGGGGACCATTACAAAATGCCAATGGTTCAGGTTTTTCCCCAGCGTATCCTTTGGAGATTTACCAGTCGATGACTATCTGCCTACAACGGGCGGTAATTGATTTGCGCAGCATCAAAGCGTTGGAGATGTTCGGTTAAACGGGAACGAAACGCCTCCAGGCTGCGGTCGGTTTGGGGCGACCAGAGAATCTCGGCCAGCGCCGCGGCACGGGGCCAGGCCATATATTCCCGATGGTTGGGATTGGAGATTAACTCGCCCCAAAGCTGGCCCTGCCCTCCCAGGATATGGCGCGCCTGATCGCTATCGAGAACCGCCGGGACGGGTTCAAACTGGAGAACCTTTTCGAGCGGCAAGTCGCCGCCGAAGGCCTTCGGTTCGGACCGGACGGGGCCTTGATAGTAATCGAAATACGTGTGGGAGGCCGGCGCCATAATCACATCGTGGCCGGCCTGAGCGGCGGCGATACCACCCTGCTGACCCCGCCAACTCATCACGACCGCGCCTGGGGCCAGGCCTCCTTGCAGGATTTCATCCCAACCCACCATCCGCCGTCCGCGTTGTGCGATAAAGCTGTCCAGCTTCTGAATGAACCAGCTATGCAGTTCGATTTCATCCTTGAGGCCGAGTTGGCGGATCTGGTCCTGCATCTCCGGGCTTTGTTTCCAGGCGCCGATATTGGCCTCGTCACCACCGATGTGAATCCATGGACCGGGGAACAATTCCATTACCTCGCTGAGGACCGCCGACATAAAGGTGATGGATGACGGGCGCGGAGCCACTATCCATTCATGGGCTTTCCATCGCTGGTCGTAAGGCAGGTCGGCAAGCTTTTGCGGATACAGGCTCAGTTCCGGGTATGATACCAGCGCCGCACCGATATGCCCGGGCATCTCTATCTCCGGCACAAGGACGATATGCCGCCCGGCGGCGTAGCGGACCAGGTCGCGGATGTCGTCCTGAGTGTAGAAACCGCCGCCGCGGGAATTCGCCGCCGCCGGAGTGACGGACAGCATCTCTGTCCAGTCCATGCGTGAACCGATCCGGGTGAGGTCAGGATATTTTCGGATTTCGACGCGCCAACCCGTGTCGTCGGTGAGGTGAAGCTGAAGTCGGTTGAACTTATGGAGCGCCATGACGTCAATGAATCGTTTGACATCCGGAACGGAGATAAAATGCCGCGCCGGATCAATCAGGAGTCCCCGCCAGCCAAAACGGGGAGTATCAACTATTTTAACACAGGGAACGGTCCATGGCCTCTGCTTCACCGGCGACGAACGGAATACCGCCTGAGGAAGAAGCTGCCGAAGGGTTTGGACGCCGTAGAATAAACCGGCGGGTTTGCCGGCCTGAATGCGGATGGACTGTGGCGTAACCTCAAGCTGGTAACCCTCATCACCCAGGGATTCGCAACCGGAAGATTCGAGGGTTAGATAAACGATGTCTGTATCCCGTGGCGCTGGCTCCAAAAGGCTGAGGCTAAATCCCATCGCCGGAGCCAGAAAATCGATCAACAT
>CAZOCV010000082.1:3099-14815 GCA_964578395.1 uncultured Pirellulales bacterium | reverse complement strand
CCAATCCCTTTGTCGGCGGTCTGAACTTTGGGCGGTGCACCAAGAAAGTCACCGACGATGGCGCAACTCTCTACCTGCATATCCTGGACAAACCTCAGGACGATATCCTTTTTGTCCCCGGCCTCAAAAGCAACATTACCCAGGCCTATATGCTCGACGGCTCTCAGGAGGTAAAAATCGATACCGTCGCCAATGGCGTGCGTATCTATCTGCCCCAAAACCTGCTGGTGGATATTGACCGGGTCGTAGTGCTCAAGATTAACGGCCCGCTGGCCATTGATCAAATCGAGACGAAAGAGAAATAAGGCCACATCGTTTCTTGTGCCAAAAACGGCGAGGGCCTTGTGCCCTCGCTTTTTTTTGGATACCGCCAACGGCTTTGATGTTGCAATAAAAAGCCTGCGCGCCTATCGTCAGAGGCGAACAATACGACGCTGCAAAATTTCCCCGCAACACAAATGTGCTGTGGTTATCAACGCCGTGTCTGTGCTGCCTTTTTGACCCCCCGGCAAAAAAACGAAACGTTGCGGGACTCACCCGGCAGCATGGCCGGGTTACCCTCAGACGGTTTCTCAATCCGTCATTTCGGCCAGTTTGAGCAGCAGACGGGCACGCTGCAGGGCGCGGTGGTGCAGGCGGCGCTCGCCGGCGGTTGTCTCCGGCATACTTTCCGCTTCCAGCAAAATCATTTTAGCATCGGCAGGGGTGATCTCCCGGCGGGTAACAGCTTCGGTGGTCAGTAAAGTAACCTTTTCATCGCTGACATGGCAAAAGCCGCCGTTGATGAACACCACGCAGGAATGATCCGCCGCATCCCGAAACCGCAGCAGACCCAGGCCCAGTTCCACCATCATGGGAGCATGGCCGGGTAAAACGCCCATTTCCCCATCATGTGCGGTGAAAACCATTTCACTCGCCTCACTTTCGAGAACCGTACCTTCGGGAGCGATAATAGCAAAAGGCATCATGCGTTTGGTTGTCGTCATAACTGCCGCCGCGGTAATAAACGTTTCATTAATCTCAGTATGAAAGCCTAGCCGAGCGGGCAAAAAATCTCAATGAAATTCCACCCGCCCAAGAACGCGGGCCATGGCGCCGCTAAACGCCATAGCCCGTGGAGATTTCCTGGAGTGCCGCCATTACGGCGGCGTTCATGCAATCATTGCGGCAAAAACCGGTAAAGCTTTTATTCTTTCACCTCGAAATCCGCGTCGATGACATCATCATCACCTTTTTTCCCGCCTGTGCTGCCGCCATTTGCCTGGCCGGAAGCATTGGAAGCCTGAGCTTGTTTCTGGGCGGCCGCCTGCTCATACATCATCTTGCCGATGGTTTGCGAAGCGGTGGTGACGTTTTCCATCGCCCGCTTGATGGCGTCGGGATCGTTACCCTTGGCGACATCCTTAAGGTTATTCAAGGCGGATTCCACCTTGCCGCGTTCATCGGCGGGAATCTTTTCGCCATGCTCTTTGAGCATACTTTCGGTCGCCCAGACCAGTTGATCGGCCTGGTTTTTGAGGTCCACGACTTCACGACGTTTCTTGTCTTCGCCGGCGTGGGCTTCGGCATCCTTCTTCATGCGTTCGATTTCATCATCGGTCAGGCCGGAAGTCCCTTTGATTTCAATGGAATGCTGCTTGCCGCTGGCGAGGTCTTTGGCCGAAACGTTCAATATACCGTTGGCGTCGATGTCGAATGAGACTTCGATCTGCGGTATGCCGCGCGGGGCCGGCGGAATACCGGTCAACTGGAAGCGGCCCAGCGTGCGGTTATCGCTGGCAAATTCGCGCTCGCCCTGCAGAACGTGAATATCAACCGTCGTCTGGCTGTCAGCGGCCGTGGAGAAAATTTCCTTCTTGCTGGTCGGAATCGTGGTGTTGCGTTCGATGAGTTTGGTCATCACGCCGCCAAGGGTCTCAACGCCCAGCGACAGCGGCGTAACATCCAGCAGCAGAATGTCTTTAACGTCGCCGGCCAGCACGCCGCCCTGAATCGCCGCACCCACCGCGACGACTTCATCGGGATTGAGGCTGCGATTCGGCTCTTTGCCGAAAATCTCTTTGACAATTTGCTGCACCTTCGGAATACGCGTCGAGCCGCCCACCAGCGCCACTTCATCAATATCTTTGGCGGAAAGTTTTGCATCCGCGATGGCTTTTTCACACGGGATGCGCAGGCGATTGAACGCCGGCTCACAAAGCTGCTCGAATTTACTGCGCGACAGCGAAAGCTGCAAATGCTTGGGGCCGTTCTGGTCGGCGGTAATAAACGGCAGATTCACCGTGGTTTCCAGCGACTGGCTCAGTTCGCATTTGGCCTTCTCGGCCGCTTCTTTGAGCCGCTGCAGGGCCATCGGGTCTTTCCGCAGGTCCACGCCTTCCTGTTTTTTAAATTCATCGGCGAGGTAATTAATCAGACATTCATCGAGGTCATCGCCGCCCAGGTGCGTGTCGCCGTTGGTGCTGAGCACCTCGAATACGTTGTCGCCGATATCGAGAATGGAAATATCGAACGTGCCGCCGCCAAAGTCAAAGACAGCGACCTTTTCATTCTTTTTCTTTTCCAGACCATACGCCAGCGCTGCGGCCGTCGGCTCATTGATAATGCGTTCCACCTTCAGCCCGGCAATCTCACCAGCATCCTTGGTTGCCTGACGCTGGGAATCGTTGAAGTAGGCCGGAACGGTGATAACGGCCCGGTCCACCTTTTCGCCGAGGTAATCTTCGGCCGTTTTCTTGAGATCCTGGAGAATCATCGCCGAAATCTCCGGCGGTGTGTATTCCTTGCCGCGAACATCCACCTTCACCAGTTCATCAGAACCGCCGGTGATTTTATAGGGCACAATTTTTTCTTCGCTGGAGACTTCCCGGTGCCGCCGCCCCATGAACCGCTTGATGGAGTACACCGTGTTCTGGGGATTGGTCACCTGCTGGTGGCGGGCAATCTGCCCGACAAGCCGCTCGCCCTTATCCGTAAAGGCCACCACCGAGGGTGTCAGCCGCGACCCCTGCGAGTTCACCAGCACCTTGGGTTGTGTCCCTTCCAGTACTGAGACTACTGAGTTGGTGGTTCCCAGGTCTATTCCTATAATTTTGGACATCGCTTGTCTCCTATATCCATAATCGACATTATTTTCTTAGTAGTTCTTGCCCTATGAGCAACGCGCACCCATAGGCCATAGAAATGCCTAAAGGCAAACTGCGTGCCAGGACCGGAAAATAAATCCTAACTAATTATAAAATAAGACCTTATGAATTCTAAAAATATGTTATAAAAACAGTTTTTAATGTGCCGAAATGGCAGATTTGATTATTTGAACTGCCAACCGTTATAAAATAACGCATTATTCTTTTATTTTTCTATTTCCTGAGACTAACCATGACGATACAATAATTAGTGCGTTATTTGCGTATTATCTACGTTTTATGCTTTTTCTTAAGGTTAGCATAGCCATGTTAATAGAATTTCGAGTTAAAAACTACCGTTCCATTCGAGATGAACAGGTTTTAAGCCTGGTGGCATCATCCGATGTTGAACTCCTGGACAACACCCACGATACGGGAAAACTACGCTTGCTAAAATCCGCAGCAATTTACGGACATAATGCCTCTGGTAAAAGTAATATCATCAGGGCAATCCATTTTGCTCGAAACATCATCCTCAATTCCGCCCAGATGGCCCCCAAAGAAACTTTTGATGAAAAGCCGTTTCTGCTAGACAAAGCTTTTTCAGAAAAACCGAGTGAGTTTGAGTTTACTTTTATCCATGAGGGAATTCGTTACCAATATGGTTTCACTTTGGATCAGGAAAAAATACATCAGGAATGGTTATATTCTTACCCAAAGGAATACAAGAGAACGCTTTTTGAACGACAAAAGCAGAAATGGAATATGGCCGCTTCCAATCTTAAAGGAGCAAAAAGCGAGCTTGCCAATAAAACCCGCCCCAACGCTTTATTTCTATCCGTAGCAGCACAATGGAATCATGAGCAACTGACGAATATTTTCGAGTGGTTCAAAGATCATTTACGAGTAGTAAGATCAAAAACAAACTTTGTGCCTGTAACCCAATACCTATTATTAAAAGATAAAAGTGAAACAATACATAAATATATCGAACTATTTCTCCGTTCCGCCGACTTAGGCATAAGCAATTTTCAAACCGAAAAGTTAAAAATTGATATAGACGATCTAAAATTTCCATCAGACATGTCTATCGAGGCCCGCAATAAAATTTTAGAAAACATAGAACGATTTCCACCAACACGAACAGAATTCACACACTTCAATTTTGAAACAAATTACCAAACCAGCATCCCTCTTGAAGAAGAATCTGACGGCACGAAGAGGCTGTTTGAATTATGCGGCCCTTGGCTTGATGCTGTCACGAATGGAATGACCGTATTTATCGATGAACTTGAAGCCAGTTTACATCCATTACTAACTAGAAAATTGATGACATTCTTTCACGACAAAGATATCAACAAAACCAATGCCCAACTCATTTTCACCACCCACGACACAACGCTGCTGGACCCGGAAATAATTCGACGAGACCAGATATGGTTTACGGAAAAAATGAGAAATGGTGCAACCGAGTTATTTTCTCTATCCGATTTCAAAGGAGTCCGCAAAGACGAGGCCTTACAGAAAAACTATCTTACAGGCCGTTATGGCGCCATTGGAATCATTGAAGCTTTTAAGGGAAAATAATGCGACGACGCCGCAGTTATTCATCTTTGCAAAGACGTAAACCAACGCGCGAGCCCCGTGCTTGTATTTTAATTGTCTGCGAAGGCAAAAAGACGGAACCGGCTTATTTTCTGGCAATGCGAAAACGCCTCGGATTAACAAGCGTGGAAGTTGAAGTTATCGGAGGAAATGGCGGCAGCGCTCCCATAACCATAGTTGATTCCGCTGTCGCATTGAAACTCGCCAGAGAAATACTGGCCAAAAACAGTGTCATTCATCGTGAATATGATTATGTCTGGTGTGTCATTGATGTCGAAGCTCCTCATCCCCACGAATCGCTCTATCGTGCTTGTAATAAGGCAACGGATAACGGTTTGCGCATGGCTTTATCCAATCCTTGCTTTGAATACTGGTATCTATTGCATTTCGAGAAAACATGTAAACTGTTTGTTTCAAACTATGACGTCATTCATGACTTAAAGCAACATTTTGCAAAATATAGTAAAATTAACGCCGATATTTTTGAAGATATATACCTAAAAACAGATCAAGCCATTAAATGGGCAAAAGAAATTCTTCGAGAAACTGGCTGCAACGATGACCCAAGAAACCACAACTCCAGCACTACCGTCCATAAGCTGGTGGAAATCTTAAAGCAAATAGCCGAGAACGGTTAAACCGTATCCACCACCCTCATTTGCTCCAGGCCGTCGAGGCAGAGCTGGGACCAGGTTTCCATAGTGTCGCGGAGGCTGCGGAGGTCGGCCAGAGGCATAAATCCGGCCTGAGTAATCATCTGTTCGCGTTTTTCCACCTTGGGTTCATCCAGCCGCCAAATATGAACCACACCGAGGTGGACTTTGCCGACCTCGTTGGTGTCGTCGTTGAGCAGGGCGGCAATGCGGTCGCGATGGCCGGTATTGACGGCGACTTCCTCTTCGACCTCACGGCGCACGGCGGCCAGATAAGTATCGCGCAGGTCGCCAAAAAGCGGCATCTCATCGACCGGATTAATATGCCCGCCGATGCCCAGCGACCGCAGGGCCGCCAGCCGCTGTTCGCCGGCCCGCTTACCACGAACGTAACTGAACACCTGATTGCCGCAGGTCATGATGACATAGGGAATAAGCTGCTTGAAACAAGGGTCTTTTTCGGCATCCTTGCGAAGCATGAACCGGGCCGTCCCCGGCTCGAAAATTTTTCCCAGATAGCGTTCCACGTCGAAACTCAGGCCGTGAAATTCGCCCAATTGTTCGTAAACACTGCGCTCGATAACCAAAACCTGCTCATCTAAAGGCATAACAACTCCACTTGTGATAAAAATAATTTGTCATTCCCGCGAAAGCGGGAATCCAGTTTTTTCTTTCTGGATGCCCGGTCAAGCCGGGCATGACAAAATCGCATCATAACTTTCCACAACGAAACTTCAGTATAGCCGGCTTAAACAAGTAGTTCAAATAGTGGCCGTCACGCCGGCGGGTTGAGTGTAACGCACCAGAATCGTTTCGCCGGCGCGGACGATGTCGCCGACATTGACGGCGATTTCGACGGCATCCGAGGCGGGAAAGTATAATTCCGTCCGCGAACCGAATTTTATCATACCATAGCGGTCGCCGGAGGAAAGCATCTGGCCGATCTGCGCGGGGCAGACGATGCGCCGGGCGATGGCGCCGGTAATCTGCTTAACAAGTACTTTAGCGGCCGGATGATCCGGACAATTTAATCCCATCGACATCGCCTCATTCTTTTCCGAAGCTGCTTTCCAACTCAATGCGTTAATACATTTACCCGGGTGATGCTGAAGATAAGCCACTTTACCGTTGCAGGGGGCGCGGTTGATGTGCACATCCAAGACACTGAGAAAGATGCCGATACGAGTAGCCGGCTCATGGATAAATTCCTGCTCGTCGGCGGAGCCGATATCAGTGATTTTCCCATCAGCAGGAGCGAGCAAAATATTTGTATCATGGGGAATATGCCGCTGCGGATCGCGAAAAAACAAAGATACGACAAACCCCAATACGAGCGTTGCCGCCTGCGCCCAGGGCCGCGCCGCCGGCCAGACCAAAAGCAGCACCACTCCGACCAGCACCGCCGCCAGCCAAATAATAATCACTTCGCGTCTTCCGTAGGGCGTATAGTGTATCACAAATATTTCCTTTTCAAGCGTCTTGGCCGTCTCGGTCAAGTTTTCTTCCCAACCTGGCCATCGCTTAAATCGCGGGCAATCCGCCTGAGGCGGACGCGACACGTTTAATCATGGGCGGGACGCCCATACTGCCTGGTCGAAATCCGTAAAGCTGGGCAGAGGCCGGCCTTTCTTATGGTAATAATACCGCAAACCGCGCCAAATGGCCAGATTCGCCAGCCAACTGTTTTTCTTAAAGGGCCAGAGTTTGAGCCGGGCGAAGGCGCTGCGCGGCCGATAAAAATCACAAAACGCCGCCATCTGAGCGTGCCGCAATTGCTCGGCCGTCATGCGTTTTGGCTCAAATACCACCGTGGCGCCGTTGTATTTGTCCCAATCCTCAGTCAGAAGACGGCCCTGCCGTTTATACTCATCGAACACCGTCGTACCGGGATACGGCGTGAGAATCGGATAACAGCTCATCACCAGCCCGGCGCGGTGTGCGAAAGTCACGGCCGCCCGGCAACTGCGCCAGTCGTCATTATCAAAGCCGAAAATAAACGATCCCCACAAGCTGATGCGGTGAGCCTGAATGCGCCGGATGCGCTCCAGGTAGCTATCCGCTTTTACATAATTTTTCTGCGCTTCGGTCAGGGTGGCGGAATTAGGACTTTCCAGCCCAAGTATCAATCCCTGGCAGCCGCTGGCCCGCATGGCCGCCATAAGCTTATCATTATTGCTGATAAGAATGTCGCATTGCGAGGCCCACTTGATTTTCAGCGGCGTCAGTTCATGACACAATTCCAGCGCCCACTTGTGGTTGCCGGCGAAATTATCATCGCTGAAAATGAAAAAACGACTGCCGCGCTCCATCGCGTCTTTGATTTCCTCAATGATGCCGTGCACCGAACGCTGGCGAAACTTGCGGCCAAAAATGGCGGGCGTGGTGCAAAACGTACAATCGTGCGGGCAGCCGCGGGTGGTCTGGATAGGGTTAAAAACCAGATAATCGCGCGGATTGAGCAGGTCCTTGCGCGGCGTAGCGATAGGGGTATCGGGGTTGTCGCGCCAATGGTAGGTCGGCCGGAGAGGCCGGTTGGCGACAATATCGTTGAGAGCGCGAGGCAGAGTGCCTTCGGCGTCACCGATGCAAACGGCATCGGCGTGCTGCAGCGCCTCGTCCGGCCGGGCCGAAGGGTGAATGCCGCCCAGAATCACCTTCACCCCCAGCTCACGATAGGCGTCGGCCAGCACATAGGCACGTTTGGCCTGAGTGGTCATCGCCCCTATGCCGACCACGTCCACGTCATTAACCGCCGTGTGGTCGCCGGTAACGCATTCATCGACGATCTCGACATCCCATACCTTCGGCGCAATGGCCGCACAGATAGCCAGATTCACCGGCATAAACAGAGCCTTACGCCCCATCGTCATCCTGGCGATGACATCCGGCAGCGTAATGGTCGTCAACGGGCTATTGGGATTGATTAACCTTAACTTCATGACGGTATTATGACAGCCGAAGGTGCAAATGAACAGGATTTTATATCCAACACCGACATAGAGGTTTAAGTTCCTTCGAGGCCGACTTGCTGAATGCAATGTTTATGCAAGTTTATGCCAAATTGCTTCATTTATACGAAAAAAAATATTTTTTTATCGTTTTGCATGTGGAAAATTCAGTTAAAATGGAAAGATGTAGCCAAAACCCGTTTGGGCGCGTAAAATGAAATGTCCGCAATGGAAACGCGGCCTAAACGACAACAAACCAGAGTGATATTATGACCCCCAAGTACTTTAAGCATGCCTTATTCATATATCCCTATCGCAAAGAACTTCCCCGGGTAAATTTTTTCCCCCCACTGGGGCTGGAGATTATCGCTGCGGCCTTCAAACCCTACGTCGGAGCGTTGGATATCGTGGACCTGCGTCGTGAACAGGCATCGACCCGGGATTTCATCCGCCCAGAGACCGAACTGATTGCTTTTTCGGTCAACTGGAACCGCGAAGCTGACTTTATCCATCAGCAGATTATCGAAGCCGGGAACGACAAATGCGTTATCATCGGCGGCCGCTACGCCACGGAAAATCCCGGTTACTGGCTGGAAAAATATCCCCATGTAGATTACGTCTTTCGCGGAGACAGCGAAGAGGCGGCAGCCGAATTGTGCCAGGGCACACCGCCGGCGGAGATCGCCAATCTCAGCTACCGCGCTGAGGGTAAAATTCACCATAATCCCAACCGCCGCTTGCAGCCCTTGCGGGACGACCTTTACCCCGATCGCACCCAACGGCGTTATAGCTATGAGATCGAGGTCGAACGCATTCGCACCGGAGTGGGCTTCGACTCCATGTCCACGTCGCGCGGATGCCCGTTCAACTGTAAATTTTGCTCCTTCAGCCGTAATCCCTGGGGTGAAAAACGTGAGTGGTCCGCGCGCTCACCGGAATCGGTGGTTGAGGAACTGAGCCAGATCAAATCCACGTTTGTCGCCATTACCGATGATCTGTTCACCTACGACATGGACCGTGTCGAGCGCATCTGCGACCTGCTTTTAGCACGAGGCATCCGCAAGAAATACATCATCAATGCCCGCCTGGAAATCACCCGCCGGCCGGACGTGCTTAAAAAAATGGAACGGGCCGGCTTTCTGTTTTTGATGCTGGGCGTCGAGTCGGCGCACGATAAAACGCTTAAATCCATGCGCAAGGGATTCAACACCGACACCATCCGCGAACATTTCGCCATTCTGCGCCATTATCACATGATACTGCACGGCTACTTCATCCTGGGTAACATCGGTGAAAGCGTCGCTGAAATGGAACAAGCCATCCCCTTTGCTCATGAACTGGGCCTCGACACCATCGCGCTTTCCATGCTGCGTCATTCGCCTTATTCCGGCCTGGAGGAACTGGTCAAGGAGAACCCGGAGTATCACATCGCTCCCCGTGGTAAAATCTACTCTGACTTTTGTTCCGTAAAGCAGTTAGGTCAGCTTCGCCGACGCCTGTACCGGGAATTTTATACCCCCAAGCAGGTGCTGCGGGTTTCCCGCAAGGGTTTCCGCAATGGCGCCTTGAAATTGCTGCCGCTGCTGCTGTACCACACGCCAAGCATGATTGCCCAGATCGCCCGCGCCCGCCGGCACGCTCATCCGCCATTGATAGCGCAGGCTTAGCCGAAGATTTTGCAGAAAACGCGGCTCTCCGCTTTATACGGGCGCATCCGTCTGAGGTTCGGCGGCAGGAGCTTCACCGGTTTCTTCGGTTTTTTCTTCCGGCTGGGGGATATCCTCGACGAGGCCATTGAGGGATTGGGTCATCTTGCCCGCTTGCCAACTGCCGATTTCGTAAATCCAGCCTTTGTGGCGCTGGTTGAATTTTTCGGCCGCATCGCGGGCGGTGAGTTTGGCTTCCTTGGCCTTGAGTTCCGCCTCGGTTTCGCTGCCGTCGCGCGTAATGGTGACGGGAGTTGTGTCCGTGAACACGGCGCCGGCGGTAAGGAACGTTTTGCCTTCTTTTTGGGCCAGTTTAAACGTGTATTCGGTGGAATCGCTCAGGCGGCAGAAATAGGTGTAATCAAACGTCAGGCCGGCGGCGTCCGTGGTGACATCTGTAAAGCGCAGGCCGGTCAATACCGTATAGACGTTTTCCAGTTCGCTGCCTTTGGGCTGCTTGCCTTCGGGAACGGCGTCCAGCACGACGCTGCCCTTATCGTCGCGGGTCAGAGCGTATGTCCCTTCCGGGCCGGTGACATTCACCTTGACAATGGCGTCACGCACAACCTGCGTGAGCTGCTGATCCATATAATCCGTGGCGCTGGCTTTGATATAAGGGGCGCGCTCGCAAAGATATACTTTATTTTCATTAACCAGACGAATATACGTGCCGGGACGGTCTTCGGCGCTGTTGCCCACGACCAGGCCCGTAATAAGAGCGTCGGCGTTGTCATAAAAACGAACCAGGATGCGGGCCTTATCTTCCGTAACGCCCAGGTCGGCGTGATTATCGACGTTATCGGTAATCAATTCGCTGATGGTGATGCCCATGCAGTCGCTGAAAAGTTTATCGACGGCGTCCAGTTTCGCCGGGTATTTGCCCTTCTCCGCGATAACAAAATTGTCGCCTTCCAGTTGCAGCGTCATCGGCTTGCCGCCGGAGGTTAGGGCGATTTTGGCGATGTTTTTCGTCTCCAGGCCGGATATCAGGTAAGGATTGGCGACCGCTGACTGAGGTTTTTCCTTCCCGATCAGCGTTATGCCCGCGGCCGCCAAAAACATCACCAGCGCCACCATCCCCAGAATAGTCAGATTTTTGTTGCTCATATAAATCTCGCTCCGAAAACTTTTTTTTAATGAACCATCGCCCTGCGCCGCCAAGCCGCCGCTCAGGCATCACTGGTATGACTGATGTAGGAACGCCGGCGGCTGTAACGCGCTAGGGCCAGAATAACCGCGATTAATAAAACGCCCACGGGCGCTGAGGCGATATTCAGCCACATCAGTTTCGACTTGAGGGCTTCAATATCTTCGTTTTTGCGCAGTTGTACCTCACGGCGGCGCATTTCCGCATCGTGAATTTTCAGTTCGACGTTGCGCGTCTCCTGCAGTTTTTCGGCGCCGGCGATGATGTCCTGTACGCTTTTCGCCTTGGCAGCCATTTCATTAAGCTCTTTTTGCAGATCTTCGATTTCCTTGTTGATATTGGCCAGTTCGGCTTCGTTTTCCTTGGCGGCAACGGCCTCGATTTCTTCAACTTTCTTGAACGGCCGCTGGAATCCGCCGCGGGAGCGAATGCTGATCAGGTCGCTGGAACCGGCCATAAAGTCCACGGCGTTCATCACGCATGTGGCATTGTCTCCGCGCGCCGCCGCCCCGAAAAACGTCCGCTGGTAGGC
>CAZOCV010000082.1:0-2999 GCA_964578395.1 uncultured Pirellulales bacterium | reverse complement strand
CTGCTCGAAGGCATCTGGCCGCTCATCTGCGCCATGCGGTCGGGCTGGTCCACCCAGGCGTGAGGATCCACGCACACAATCGCTTTGCCGCCCTTCATCAGATACTGGTCAATGGCGAACAGCGTCGGTTCCGTGAATTCCTTGGGATGAATCACCAGTAAAACATCCACATCGGCCGGGTTGATGTCTTCAACGCCCGGTTTGATTTCCGTAACCTCATAACGCTGGCGCAACTGCTGAATGATAATCCAGGGTTCCTGCAGCGGCTGGCCCTGCATGCGTTTCATCTGGGCCATATAGCCGCTCATGTCTTCGCCCATGACCGGCAGCGAGCTGAGCACGCCCACGCGTTTTTTCTGGCGGCGTACGGCCGAATCAATCAACTGCGACACGTCGTACTCGACAAACGTCCGGCGGTCCGGCGTAAAAAAGGGAATGCTTTTGGTGACGCCGAAAGGCGTTTGCACCACCAGGCCGAAAAAGAAACTTTCCTCCTCCGTAATCTGGTGACGCTGCAGACGGTATTTCAGGGCGTCTTCTTCATCCTTGCTGAAAGGCCGCGGGTCAATAATCTCCAGTTTGAGATTGCCGTTGGCCGCCCGCACGTATTCGCCCAGCAGTTCCTTGACGAACTGGGCATAATTATTGTAATCACGAATCATGTCCGGCGCTTTCATGGCGGCGGTCTTGGCGTAATAAAGCTTCAGGGTAATGGGCTGATTGAGCTTGGCAAGAATAGCCCGGCTGCCGTCAGAAAGCGTGTAAAGTTTTTGCTGGGTTAAATCCGACCGCCAGGCGCCCGTAAAATGACGCACCAGGACAATCGCGGAAATGATAATCACCACGGTAAAAAATAACGCTGTTAAAGCACGCATAAAACGATGCATCAGGCGGCCTTCCTTTCCTCAAGCATAATCCCGCCGGCAAAGACCCATCCGGCAATCACCAACAAGAAGAAAAATATATCCCGCGCCTGCAGCACCCCGCGCTGCAGGGATTCATAATGCGTCAGAAAACTCAGGCTCTCCACCAACCGCGCCAGTGGCGGGAACACGCCCGAAAGGGTGTCCTGCACGCTGGGCCAGTCGAGCACCACCATCACGCCGCACACTACGACCGAAAGAATAAAACTGACAACCTGATTCTTGGTCAAAACGGAAAAGAAACTGCCTACGGCCAGAAACGCTCCGGCCAGCAGGAAACCACCCAGATATCCCGTCACGATAGGTCCCCAGTCCGGATCGCCCAGGTACGCCACCGTCAGCGGCATAGGCAACGTTCCCGCCAGAGCGATGCCCAAAAACAGCCAGGCCGCAATAAATTTGCCCAATACCGCCGCCGCGGTGGAAATCGGCAGCGTCATCAGCAGTTCAATCGAACCGCTGCGCCGCTCTTCCGACCACAGCCGCATCGCTGTCGCCGGCGCCAGAATCGCCAAAATCCATGGCAGAAAACGGAAAAACACCCGCATATCCGCCGTGCGCATTTCAAAAAAACGTCCCAGCGTCCAGGGCAACCCGACCGCCAGCGCCAGAAATATGCACAGGAACACATACGCCACCGGCGTGGAAAAATAACTTTTAAATTCCCGTTTACAAACTGTCGAAAAACCTTTCAAGGAAACCTCCTATATGTTTTTCATCCCATTAACCTCAATCGTCGTCATCCTAAAACCCAAACGTTAAAATTAATGTTCCGACAACCAATGGATATCTGATTCCTGCCCTGTTCAATATCCGCCAAGATCGCCTATGTCTCCGACCTGTTCACCCAGCATCTGCACTTCCGGACTCCAGGATGTTTCAATCAGGGCCACGGCGTCGGGACAAACGGAACCTTCACCGACGGGATCGATGACGATATTGACCTCACCGGCGGGTAAATCCATAAACCCGACCCGCTGCCAAATGATGCGTCCAATGCTGCCAAACGCGACGGGGTTGTAGTCATCTTTGAAATCGCATACCGGGCCGAATGTCTTTCCGTTAACCGTAACGGTAAAAGCGCGATTCGTTTCGCGCGGCACGATCAGGCCGTGGGTCCAGACGGCAACGTGAACGGGGGCTTTTAATGTTATTGTGGTTTTCAGGGCGGCGTCCTCGGCGCGACTGGCCTTGGGAGCAATCGCGGCGAATCCCTTGCCGTAGTAACCACTACGATTATTGGCCAACTCGAATTGGCCCTGCATGTCTTCGGCCTCAACCCAATGCACCCCTCTATCATGCTTGAGCCGCAACGCATCGAAATAGATGCTTTCCCGGCAGCGTTGGTTGCGAACGGACTGGGCGCCGTTACGCCAATTTAGCTTCATCGTCATATCCGAGGCGTTGATATAGGTCTTATCCGTCAGTTTGACCAGTTGCTCATAAGCGTCAACCGCGTTGTCCAGGTGGTCAATCATGGCGTCACCGTGGGCAAGGTCTTCGGTGAGACTCAGTTGCCGTTTTTCGATGGCGGCCATAACCAATCCCTGGTACATCTGACTGGTATAGAGCAACGCCTGGCTGTCCGTGATGAAACGCTGCAACTCTTCCTGGTGCTTCGTCCCGGCCGCGGCCGCCTGCTGGGCCAACGCCAATCCTTCCTGGGCCATCTCTACGAACAACGTTGCTATCCTGTCCGGCCGCATCCGATCCCAATGGGTGGCGCCTTCGGCCAACGCTTTGCCGTAATCGGCGATGGCCATGCTGTAGCGATCTTTCAGATCGGTTTCATTAAAACGCTGTAAATACCGCTGGTAAAAGAAATCATCCACCGGTTGGCTGGGATGATAGGAACGCGTGGGATACCCCGGCTGGTCTTCGCCGCGGGCCATAATCAAACGGTCAATTTCCTGCTCTCGCGCACAGGCTGTAGGCCAATAGTTCATATTGAAGTTGCTGCAAAGATTCTGCCAGCCGGGCAAAATGGGACCGGTGACTTCATACCACTGGCGGAGCAATGCGCCTGCATTTTCACTACCAAATCGCTGGGCAAGCCGGTTATTCCAATAAACCTTC
>CAZOCV010000081.1:0-14851 GCA_964578395.1 uncultured Pirellulales bacterium | reverse complement strand
TTATGGGGCCAAAAGATACGGCGCAACGTAGTTTTTATTCCAACCATAGAA
The DNA here is from genome assembly GCA_964578395.1 of uncultured Pirellulales bacterium. Lineage (GTDB taxonomy): Bacteria > Planctomycetota > Phycisphaerae > Sedimentisphaerales > SM23-30 > JAFGBA01. Next base: position 14,800 of record CAZOCV010000081.1, on the reverse strand, counting down.
GGCTATGCCGAAGTGTTCGCCGAAATGCCCAACGGCCATTTGCTCCGGCGTCCATTTATGCTGGAGCAATTTATCACAAAGGGCAGGCTCGCTTATGGCCTCCTCAAGATGAAAACCCTTTTGGCCCGCGGAGGCCGTGAATTTACGGTCCATCGTGCCGAACACGCTGGTGCCCATGCCCAGAATAACAATATCCCAATCAGAATAATAGTGAATCAACTGACCATCAAGCCGCCGCAGGGTCGGCGTTAAATCATAATCCGGGCTGACGGCGGGATGAACCAATAGCACGTTTCGCAATCGTATATCGTCGGGCAGCGCTTCGGCCACCAGCAGCGCCATGCCGCCCCCGCCGGAATATCCTATCAGATCAATCGGACCTTCAGGATATTGGCGATGATAGGCCATAACTTGCTCAGCCACCTCAATGGCCGCACGTCGATTTCCCGTCAAATCGCATAAATTGCCAAACGGATTGAAAGGCCGTCCCCACTCGTGCGTATAAATCGCGGCTCGTACGCCGGCATCGCGAAACGCCCGCCGCACGCCCTCCAGTGACCAGTAACCGCCTTCGATGCCGGGAAACATCCAGATAGCGCCGCATTGCAATTCATCCCCGCGCGGCGCGGCCGGTTGGCAGCCTCCCGCTATACCCGCCAGAATAATGCCGCACGTCAGGTTCGCTTGTTTGAGGCCGTGAAGAAAATTACCGACCGATTTCATTGTGCCGACTCTCATGAATGCCGCGTTGTCAACAAAGTATTACTCCTCATCCGGCGTCCGGCGATATTCCAAATGGCGGCGAAAATGCACATCATCCGTTTCAGGAAAATCCGTGCGGTAATGCACGCCGCGGCTTTCGGACCGCTGCAGTGCGGCGCTGGCGATGAGGCGACATATCAGCAGCATATTTTGCGCTTGCCAGCCGGCGGGATCGTCGAACACCTTATCAGAAACATAGCGCCGCATGAAGTCGATGATGTCCAGTGTTTCCGTCAGATGCGGCGCGTTGCGGACGATACCCACATTGCGCCACATCACCGCGCGGAGCGAATTGGTCACATCCGGCAAATCCAATGGGGTCCGGCCTGATTCGGGAATGTCGATCCGCAGCGTGCGGTGTTCAATTTCACCGGGATGGTCGCTGATGTCGCGGGCGGCGGCCTCCCCGCAGATTTTTCCAAACACCAGACCTTCCAGCAGCGAATTGCTGGCGAGCCGGTTGGCCCCGTGCAGGCCCGTCGCCGCCGCTTCACCGCAGGCGAACAAATGGGCGATGCTGGTCCGCCCGGTCAAATCCGTTTTGACGCCGCCGACCATATAATGGGCGCTGGGGCGAATAGGAATCAGGTCCGTATCCACGTCGATATCAAACGACCGGCACACTTCACTGACGGTGGGGAATCGCCGGGCCAGCCACTCTTTACCCAAATGGCGAACGTCAAGGAAGGCGCTGGTCGCGCCGGTCTGATTAAGATATTCACCAATCGCGCGGCTGACGACGTCGCGCGGAGCCAGTTCCGCCATTTCGTGGTAGTTGTGCATGAAGCGTTCACCGCGGCTATTGACCAGGTGCGCTCCGGCCCCGCGCAGAGCCTCGGTAATCAGCATACGGCTGGCTCCGGCCACGTAGAGCGTCGTAGGGTGAAACTGCATAAATTCCAGGTCCGCCAGCACCGCCCCGGCGCGATACGCCATCGCCAGGCCGTCAGCCGTCGCTACCTGCGGATTGGTGGTCTCCCGCCAGAGCCGTCCGGCCCCGCCGCTGGCAAGTACCGTCCGGCGCGCCCAGATACACTGATAACCATGATGCGGATGCCACGTCAGCGCCCCCAGACAGATATTATTTTCCGTCAATAAATCAATAGCAAAACACTGCTCGAAAAGTTTAATCTGGCGGTTCCGCCGCACCTGCTCCAACAGGGTATTGGCCAATGCCTTGCCGGTAGCGTCACCCAGAGCATGGGCCACGCGGGCGCAAGAGTGCCCTCCTTCGCGGCCGACGGCGATTTTGTCACCATCCATATCAAACGGCGCATTCCATTGACGAAGCTCGTTAATCCTTTGCGGAGCTTGACTTACAACCGTCCGCACGGCGTTTTCATCGCATATCCCACAGCCGGTCCGCAGGGTATCCTGCACGTGGGCTTCGATGGAGTCCTCATCGCGCAGCACCGCCGCGATACCCCCCTGAGCGTAATAGGTATTGGATTCGGTCGCGGCATCCTTGACCAGCACGCGGACCGTCCCGGCTTGTGCCGCCGCCAGCGCCGCCCGTAACCCGGCCACGCCCCCGCCGATGACCAGACAATCAGTAAATAAATGCCCCACCTGCCGGGTGTCCATCCGGCAAAGATAACGACGTATATGCGGTTTGGTAGTCATGACGTCAGTTTAACTCTTTCATATCACGGAAACAACCGGTGTTATTTTTGTAAAAAACGGTATTCCTGTAAGTTTTTGTTTTGGCATCCCCCTGTTTTTGCCGGAGATTATTTGAGTTCCACGGACCAGTAGGCATGGTCGAGGAACTGCTGCCAGCAGCGGTAACGGCCGTCTGTAAGGTTGACGGCTAGTATAGGCGAGCGTTTGGGCTGGACGGGTTTATTTATCAGCTTCATGCCGGCTTCATGCGGGGGCCGGCCGCCTTTCTTTACGTTGCATTTGATACAGGCGCAGACAATATTTTCCCATGTCGCCCCGCCGCCCTGACTGCGCGGCACCACATGGTCCAGACTCAGCTCGCTGGTGGGAAACTTCTTGCCGCAGTATTGGCAGTGGTTGCTATCCCGCGCGTAAATGTTGCGCCGATTAAAAGTTACCTTCCGGCGCGGCAAATGATCATAAAACAGCAGCCGCACAATCCGCGGTACGGCCACACTGATGCGCACCGTATGAATCCAGTCATTGGCCTGCGGCTCGAACTGCCGTTTGAACTCTGACACTTCCAGCCAACTGGGAAAATCGTAGTTGGAATACTGCCCCTGCTCAAAGCTGATAACTTCAGCTAACTGCTTGGCAAGTAAAGAGATAGCCCGACGGACATTCACGACGCGAATGGCCATATAGTGCTTATTCAGTACCAGCACCTGGCAATTCAAAGCCGAAGCGGTCGCAAGCATTGCTGTTGCTAACCTCCTTTCGTCCGGGGCCAAACCCCTGACATATTCTATTTACCAGAAATGTCACGACGGCTCAAATGAAAACTTCCCGCCGCAACCGCCCACCTGCACTGGAGAAAAACGAAAAGATTATAACTCATTTCCAGCAAACCACTAACGGTTCATCCCGCGTCCCGGCGCGGCATACCAGACGTTTTACGGACCTGCCTGGTTGTAGTGCTGCCGTATCATTTGGGCGGTTCTTTTGAGGCCTTCCAGTCCGGGACGCAAAAGACCCGTATCCCCAAATTCCTGTTCAAATCTGGCCTGGTCCATTTTTTCCAGTCGCTGTAAATCCAGCCAAACCTGCCCGGGCCGCGTGGCAAACTCAGATTGCCCGGTTACCGGCGTGTTTTGGTTAAAGGGGCAGGCCTCCTGACAAACATCGCATCCGAATACCCTGTCCCCCAACCGGGCGGCGACTTCGGGCGCAAGGTTATGTTTGGCTTCTATCGTCCAGCAGGAAATACACCGCCGCGCATCCAGGTGATAAGGTTCATACAAGGCCTGGGTCGGACATGCTTTCATACAGCGCCCGCAGGAGCCGCATTTTTCCGCCACCGGCGGATCCGGCTCGAGCTCCGCGTCCGTAATAATTTCTCCCAGCACCAGCCAGGAACCGAGCCTTTCATTCAGCAGCAATCCATGTTTGCCGACCCAGCCCAAGCCCGCGCGGGCGGCTAACGCTTTTTCAAAAACGGGCGCGGAGCCGGAAAATCCGCGCGTCATCACCTGCGGCGCCGATTGATGCATGCGCTGCTCTAACAGATGGAGTTTATCTTTCATCACCAGATGGTAATCGAGCCCCCAGGCACAACGCGCCACTCGGCCATAAACGGCGCCCGTCGGCCGAGGCGGCAGCGAATGGTAATAATTCAGCGCCACACAAATCACGCTCTGCGCGCCAGGCACGAGCTGCCGCACATCCAGCCGTTTGGCAACATTTTGGGCCAGATATGCCAGCGGCCCATGGCGACCTTCATTCAGCCAGCCGCTGAAATAACTTTCCGCTGCGACAGGTGCGGCGGTCGTTATGCCCGCCAGGTCAAAACCGCATTCATCCGCCCACTGTTTGACATCCGCTGCTTTCACGCGCACTACACATCCAGGTTCTTCACTTCCAGGGCGTGGTCCTCGATAAAGCTGCGGCGCTGGGCGACGTTTTCGCCCATCAGTATCGAAAACAGCCGGTCCGCCTCGGCGGCGTCTTCGAGCTTGACGCGGAGCAGCGTCCGTTTCTCCGGATTCATGGTCGTTTCCCAGAGTTCCTCGGCGTTCATCTCGCCCAGACCTTTGAATCGCTTGATCTGGATGCCGCGCGCCCCCATGTCGCGCACGCCTTTGACGACGGCCTGCGGGTTAGGCACATCGTGCACTTCGCCGGCGGCATCCACCAGGGCAAACCGCGTGGCGATATGTTCGCCGGCCACCGTCTCTTCGCTGCGGCGGAAATAATCTCGAGGACCGATATCATACTTCACCAGCATCTCGCGCAGCTCGTTGAGCCGCCGCACCTCGTGCATTTCCTGATGCAAATAGCGCCGCCCGCCGTTTTCTTCCTCGCTCGCCAGTTGCGCAGCGATCTCGGCGCAGCGCCGGACGTAATCGCCGCTTTCATGGAAATATTCTTCCTTCTCTTCAAACACCACGCGATAGGGCGGCAAGCCCTGCGCCCCGCCGCGATCCTGGGCGATAAACGCCGCCATGTCTATGCCGCGCCGCCGTATGATGCGCAACTGCATTTCCACATCAATAAGCAAATCCAGCAGCGCGTGCAGATCCGTTCCTTCGATGAAACGGTCCGGCGCGCCCTTCTCGCCCCGCAAAAGCAGCTTGGCGCCGTCCAGACCCGCATTGGTAAGCTGGGCGTTCATTTCAAATTCGTTCAGCACGTATTCCTTTTTGCCGCCGCGCCGCGCCATCTCAAATAACGGCGGCTGCGCGATATACACCATGCCTTCGCGCACCAGCTCCTTCATCTGCCGGAAGAAAAACGTCAGCAGCAGGGTGCGAATATGCGCCCCGTCGATATCGGCATCCGTCATAATGATGACCTTGCCGTAACGGCGCTTGCTGATATCAAAATCGTCGCTGCCGATGCCGGTGCCCAGGGCGGTGATGATAGTGCGAATTTCATCATGGCTGAGCATCTTGTCGATGCGAGCCTTCTCTACATTCAGAATTTTACCCTTCAGCGGCAGAATCGCCTGGAAGCGCCGGTCCCGGCCGCCCTTGGCGGACCCACCGGCGGAATCGCCCTCCACCAGGTACAATTCCGTTTTTTCCACATCCGTGCCGGAACAATCCGCCAGCTTGCCGGGCAGGTTGCCGCTGCTGAGCGCACTCTTGCGGCGGGTAATGTCGCGCGCCTTGCGCGCCGCTTCGCGCGCCAGCGCCGCCTGCACCCCTTTGTTCACCACGTTTTTGGCGACCGCGGGATTCTCCTCCAGAAACTGCCCCAAAAGCTCGTTCACGGCCGTCTCCACGAAACTGCCCATATCGGCGTTCATCAGACGCACCTTGGTCTGCGCCTCAAACTGCGGGTCGGGCAGCTTGACCGAAATCACGGCCGTCAGCCCTTCACGCCAGTCGTCGCCGCTGAGCGTCTGATTGCCTTTGAGCAGATTGTTGTTCTTCGCGTAGTTATTCAGCGTGCGCGTGAGGGCCGAACGAAAACCGCTGACATGCGTACCCCCGTCGAGATTATGAATGTTGTTGGCGAAAGCGAACACGTTCTCGCTGTAATCCGTGGTGTACTGCATGGCGATTTCACATTCATACGATGTGGCCTCGTCGCGCTTTCTCAAAAAAATGACCCGCGGATGCAGCATTTCTTTGGCTTCGTTCAAATGCTCCACGAACGCCACCACCCCTTTTTCAAAATGATATTCCTCGGTCTTGTTGTCGCGGTGATCCGTAAAAATAATTTTCAGGCCCGCGTTCAGATACGCCAGTTCGCGCAGCCGGTTGGATACAATGTCGTAACGAAACGTGATATCGGGAAAAATCTGTGCGTCGGGCATGAAAGTGGTTTTCGTGCCGGTGTTTTTCCGCGGTCCCAGTTCGCGCAGCCCGTTTTTCATAATCCCGCGCTCAAACTCCATCCGCCAGCCCTGGCCGTCGCGCGACACCTCCACATCCAGCCATTCACTCAGCGCGTTCACCGCCGAAACACCCACGCCGTGGAGACCGCCGGAAACCTTGTACCCCTTGCCTTCGAATTTGCCGCCGGCATGAAGCACGGTGTGGACCACTTCCAGGGCGCTTTTGCCGGTGCTTTTTTCCTTGCCGACCGGGATGCCGCGGCCGTTATCTTCCACGGTCACGCTGCCGTCGGCATTGATATCCACCTTGATCTCGTTGCAATATCCGGCCATGGCTTCATCAATGGAGTTGTCCACAACCTCGCTGATGAGGTGATGCAGCCCGCGCACCTGGCGGTCGCCGATGTACATTTCCGGCCGCCGGCGCACCGCCTGCATGCCTTCCAGCACGGTGATGTGTTCTGCGCCGTAGCCGCTGCTTTTGGCCTGTTCCAGCGCTATATCCACCGGATCATTCTTTTCCGGAGCTGCGTCGTTCATATATCATCCTTCTCTAACGCCCGGCGCGGACGGTTTTCCGTCTGTCGCTCCTCGCCAAGCTGTAATTTAATGTCCTTGAGTCCCGCCTGCGGGCAACGCTCCCGCAGTGCGTCCAGTAAACCTTCCGCCAATAAAAGCTTCAGTTCGTACAGGTGCGGCGCGCTGTTCACCCGCACGGTGAGTTTCCCTCGGCGAAAGTCGGCAAAATCCGTATGGTCCAGCAATTCCGCCGGTAATAACTCCGCCCAGGCCGCACCCACCCCTCCCAACCGGCGCTGCCGCGGCAGCACGCGCTTTTGCACATACGTTCCCAGTGCCTCGCTCAGCCGGTGAACCGAACGCTGCTTCTGCCGCTGGCGCGTGGCCCGATGTAACCTGGCGCTGCTCCAATCATACATGGCTATACCGTCACGGGCATAATCACATACAGAAAATGACGCCCGGCGCGAATCAGTCCGGGCTTGCCGGATTCCGTAAACTCCCACGAGGTCTCTTCGTCTTCCACCACCCGCAGCATTTCCAGAATATAATTGGGATTAAAACCTATGGAAAACTCTTCGCCCTTGTACGCCACCGGCATACGAATCTCGGCGTCTCCCGCTTCGGGCGTGCTCGAACTGAGCGTCAGGGTTTCATCCGCAAACGTCAGTTTCACTCCGCGCGACTGCTCATTAATCAGCAGCGACGCCCGCTTCACCGCGCTTTGCAGCGCCGCGGAGTTCACGGAGATTTTTCTATCGGCGCCGGTGGGGATAACATCGCTGTACTTGGGAAACCGTCCCTGCACCAGATTGCTGGTCATCTCCGCCTGAGCGGTGACAATCTTCAGTTGGTTTTCGCCCAGCATAATCTCCACGGTTTCTTCCGCATCGTGCAGCATGCGCTCGATAAGCTGCATGGTCTTGACCGGCACAATCGCATTGGCCGCACTGTCTTTAGCGCTGCCGACCATGTCTCCCTCAACGTGGGCCAGACGACGCCCGTCCGTCGCCACCAGGCGCAGCTTCTTGCCCTGCGGCTCCCAGAAAATACCGTTGATGGCGTAACGGGTGCTTTCCCGCGCCGCGGCAAACACCACCTGGTTGATGATTCGGCGCAGCTCGCCCGCCTTTATTTTGAACCCGCCATCCTTGACCATCATATCCGTTACCGGGTAATCAGCGGGGTCATGACCGTATATGCGAAACCGGCTATCCTTGCCAATGACCTGACATATCGCTTCTTCAACTTCCAGATGCACCACGTCATCGCTGCTTTCCCGCAATATGGCCGTCAGTCGATCCGCCGGCACTACCGTGGCGCCTTCCTTAACCGATTCCACCTGGCGTACATGATAATGAATGGTGATTTCGTTATCCGTAGCCGTTACAATTAAATGACCATCCGCGGTTTGCAATTTCGCGCATTGCAAAATAGGCTTGGGTGTGCGACTGGGTACAATCGACGCGGCAAGCTGGAGAGCTTCGAATAATGCGACGCGGTTGCATTTGACGTTCATAGGTTCGCTCCGTTGCTGGTTCTTCGTTCCTGAGTCGTGGAGTCGTTACTATTATATATATAATAGAGTTTAAAACTCGTATTAAAGGTCATATGACCTGTGAGGTATGTTAATTATACCCGGAGAGATTATAACCGCAAGCGACGGTTAAGGTTAATAGAAAAAACGAATGTGGAAAACGTGTTATATCCCCGGTGAGGAACATCGAGGTTGAATAATTCACAGGGGCCGGGGGCGGCAGTGAAGGGCCATTTTCAGTATTGATATGTGAAATCTGGCCCAATATTTAACAACTTATCCCCACCATCTCACGGCCTAACTAACCACGGACTCAGGCTCAGGCTCTGAAGAATACAGGTAGTTACTCACGTCAAAGTCTCCCACCTTGGCGATGTATAAATCCCTGCGCAGAGTCAGGTTAATATCCTGGGTTTTTTCCTCTGCTTTTAAGGGCTTTGCGTCTTTTTGGCAGGCGATGCTCGGATCAATGGGACGAACGACGGGTCGGCAAAGGTTTCTTTCGTTAACTTCTGTTACAACAACAAGTTGACCATCATTTAATGTCACCTGGTCGCCCGGCGCAAAGGGCGGCACGGTGCTCATAAAGGCTTCAAAAACCTGAGGATCAAACCAGCCGCAGTAACCTGATTTCCGCAGCCGGTGTAACGCCACAATATTGGGGGCCAAAGAACCGTCCGGCATATGCCGAAACCCCTCAAAACGGTCGGCAATGGCGGCGATACGGCAGAAGATGTGAATGTCGTGGCCAGACAGGGGATTAAGCGCCAAATCGAAACCGTCGCGTTTTCGACCCGGAAAACCACTGCCGTCAAAATGTTGATGATGGTTCAATACGACCTGTGCGGCGGTGCGTTCCAGGCCGCCCTTTATCATTTCATAGCCCGCCTCTGTATGCTTCTGCCATTCCGGGCCGCCGCGGTCGTGACCCGTGAGATGAAATGTCCTTAACTCTTTGGGTAAGCTTAACTTGCCTATGTCGTGCAGCAGGCAGCCTACTCCCAAATAAGTCAAATCCGTCGCCTGGTGCGGTGATATCCTCGGACGCTCATGCAGCAAATAACTTTCCAGCCTCATGCCCGTCATCATCGCCAGGGTGGCAACTTTAATGCCGTGTGCGAAAACGTCTTCATCCTCTCCCTGCAGCTCATCGATATAAACGGCTGATTTATTGTGGCTTAGCAGCCGGGTAAAGAAGGTGGTCATCTGGTTTACATATTCACTGTATTCCAGCTTGGCCAAACTCCATTCCTGATTATCCTCAAAACTGGATTTCAGCGTGCCGTAAAGCTGTTGCTGTTTGCGAATAATTTCCGGATCGATTAATTCATCCAGAAAGTCCAAACTGGGGCACTGTATCCATAAGCTGAATATTCTCAATGACTTAAGGCGAGTAATCGTATCGGCATCCAGCTCAAACCCTGCCTTGAGCAGCATTTGCTGGGGCTGCTGTGGATTGGGTACAGATCGCGCCAGAATCATTTCCCGGCCGGCTTGATGTATGGGCACTCTGAGCATAACTGCCTATAAAATAATATCTTACGTTGCAGACCGCCACGCGCAGTCTATCCGCTCTGTAATATTATCGACCCGTTAGAAACGCAACTTAACAAAGATTTCACATGTGTGGATAATGTGTGGATAAGTTGGGGCGGCAATAATTCCTTCCGCAAAATATACCTAGTTTCTGTTGCGGAAAGTCTCGGCGTAACTCTGTCATACCTGCGAAAGCGGGTATCCAGACGGAAATTCTGGATTCCCGCCTGCGCGGGAATGACAAAAATGCTTTTCCGCAACAGGAACAAATTAGTACGTGTTGTCAAAGCGTTAACGTGGTTATCATGCCGTTGTTATCATGGCCAGTTTTTTGCCTAATTGGTAGGCTTCTTCCAGGACCTCGGGTTTTTCGGATACGGCGCCTTTGGCATCCACGCTGTTGACCAGAATTTCGCCGGCATAGTCCATTTGCAGGGAATGGAAGAAGTATTTCATGGTTAGTCTGGCCCCGGCGAAGACCTTTTCTCCCCGTGTCGCCCCCGCCGAGATAAACACCCCCCGCCGCGACCGGCCGGGAGTTAAAACCTCCTTGCGTATAAAAGTACGCGCCCAGAACGTCTGGCCTCGGTCAATCAGGATTTTTGCCTGGGCACAGTGGGCCATAAAATATATCGGCGCCGCCAAAGCCGTTACGTCGGCCTGAAGGATTTTTTCAAAAATGGCGCCGATATCATCCTGTTGAATACATTGCCCCTTTTCCCGGCAGGCGTCGCACTGGGTGCAGGGCAGCAGTTTCAGGCCTCGCAGGGAAATTTTTTCCACCTCGGCCCCGCCGTCCCGGCCGCCCTGTAAAAAATAATCGAGCAGCAGGTCGGTGTTGCCGCCTGGGCGGGGACTGCTCGAAATGCCCAGCAGTTTCATCGACATGCTGCCCGATCTATAATTATCCGGATGATGCCCCGGCCTCATCGGCGTTACACCGACACCATCCGTTCTTCCGTCACCAGACGGAGTTTGGCCAGGGCCTTGTTCTGTATCTGACGAATACGCTCTTTCGTCAGCCCCAGTCTAGCTCCAACTTCCTTGAGCGTCAATGTCGGTTTATCCGAATCGTTCAGGCGAAAACGCAAATCCAATACGTGATATTCCGTTTCGCTTAAATCCGCGAGGTTGTGGTGGAAAATCGAACGCACTTCATCAACCATTTCCTCATGATTACGCTGGCGCAATTGGTCCAGCGAATCATCTTTTTCCAGAGCCGGATCCAACTGGGCCGGAAACTGGTTGCGATACCGATAGCTTTCCATCGCCGCGCGGCTGAAACCTTTGAAAATCGCCTGGCACGCATAGGTGCTGAACTTCAGGCCGCGCTGACAGTCAAACTTTTCCGTCGCCCGCAGCAGAGCCATGCTGCCTTCGCTGATCAGGTCGGTAAACTCCACGCCTTGATAATGGCTCCGTTTGGCCATCGCCAGCACCAGTCCCATGTTGGCGGCGACAATCTGGCTGCGCAACTCAAGCTGTTTTTGATGATACGCCAGAATTTCGAGCACATCCGCCACGTTCCATTCCGATTGCCGCAGCAATTTACGCCGAAACTGGCATACCCGGTGGCGGGCATAATTCATCTGCGTGAAAAGCAGGGCCTCATCCTCCAGGCTCAGTGTTTTGCCCGAAGGGGTAGTCACCATTTCTTCCATAATGGCGTTCATGACCGTGGGACGGCGAAACCGGTGATCCTCGACAAAGGAAATCGGCTTGGGCAGAATCTCGCTTAAAATGCGTTTCTCCTGCGACGAGACGGGTAAATCTTCGATTTTTTCCGATAGCTGTCTTCCGCGGCTAACTGTAATTGACTTTTCCATCTTGGGCCTCCTGTCTGTGGTGTCATATAAAGTCACAATTTATATGTATCGCAATAAGGATGCCAAACGCCCTTCTAAAAGGCATTATTTTATAACTCATTTATATTCAAGTACTAATGATAATACGTTTCTCCTAAAAGTTTGTTCCTCCTTATTAAGGTGTATTACTCGCGTTTGCTATGTGATACATCTTTTCGCGGTTATATAGCGAAATATACGCCGAATTAAGCCCTATAATCGTTAAACTCGATATATGTATCATAACAATATGTATCATTTATTCATAAAGAGACATAGTCATTTGATCATAGCCAACACAGTAAAACAGACATAAATACATTTATTTCAAGCAATAACAAACTATGGTCGCCTGTGAGTAAGGATGGAAAGGATGAAATAATGTTACACATTATGTATCATCCGTAGCCAATATCCGGTACGCCCTAAAATGGGCAAAATAATATATTTTAGATAAGACCTTTAATTACAACGAGTTAGGATTTTATTTGCATAACTCTTTCCCGGCACGGCTTTTGCGAATACGTCATTTGGCGAACGGACCAATATGTAAGAGGCCCTTTATATGCAAAAGAATGATGATGTGAACAAAAATTTATGTCTAGCGGTGAAAATGGCAAAGGAATTGCTCGAATTGGCTAATCGGGGAGACGACCAGCGAAACGACGTCGGCTGCGGCGTTTTATACGGGACAGTCAGGGATTGTGCCTATAAAATCCGTATGTTGGCGATAAAGGAACTTAAGGCTCATCATGCCCAGTCCTTTCCTGTGGGCAAGACAGGATAAGGCGGCGCGTGGGGGTCCAGAAATGACAGACCTCGATGGATGTCCGGGGTAGGTTACCCAGGGTAACCATCGTAGTTAAGGAATGTAGGCGGCAACAGATGTTGCGGGCTAACAGCGGGTAATTGATATATGTGGGATTATACAGATAAAGTTAAAGAGCATTTTTTTCATCCGCACAACGTCGGCGAAGTGGAAAATCCCGACGGCGTGGGCGAGGTCGGTTCGCTGGCGTGCGGGGATGCGCTGAAACTGACGTTTCGCCTGGATAAAGCAGGGCGCATTGAGGACGTGAAATTCAAAACCTTCGGCTGCGGCAGCGCCATCGCCTCCTCCAGCGCCTTGACGGAACTTATCAAGGGCAAAACCCTTCAGGACGCGGAAAAAATCACCAATCAGGATATCGCCAATTACCTCGGCGGTCTGCCGGAACAAAAAATGCACTGCTCCGTCATGGGCCGCGAAGCCCTCGAAGCCGCCATCGAATATTATCGCAGCGGCGGCAAGGTGACCAAACCCCACAGCCTCGAAGGCAAAGTCATATGCACGTGCTTTGGCGTCACCGAAACGGAAATTCGCCGCGTCGTGCGCGAAAACAATCTCAAAACCGTCGATGAGGTCACCAACTACTGCAAAGCCGGCGGCGGCTGCGGCGGCTGCCGCAAGGATATCGAAGCCATTATCAATGAAATTCAGGGCCAATCGCTGCTGGATCTGCCGCCCGAAAAACGACGGGACGCCGCCGCGGAGAAAAAACCGCTGACCAATATCCAGAAAATTCAACTGATTCAGCAAACCCTCGATCAGGAAATCCGTCCCGCCCTCCAGGCAGACGGCGGGGATATCGAACTCATCGACGTGGAAGGTAATCGTGTGCTCGTCGCTTTTCGCGGCATGTGCGCCAAATGCGCGGTGTCGGAATTTACGATGGCCGAAGTCGTGCAGAAAAAACTCCGGCAATTTGTCACCGAAGACCTCGTCGTGGAAGAGGCCGTATCATGAAAACGATTTACCTCGATAACAACGCCACCACCGCCGTGGACCCGGCCGTACTCGACGCCATGATGCCCTATCTCACCACGCATTACGGCAATGCTTCCAGCATGCACACCTTCGGCGGACGGCTGCGGCACGACATCGACCAGGCCCGCGACCAGGTCGCCGCCTTGCTGCATGGTGAACCGGAGGAAATTATCTTTACCAGCGGCGGCACGGAAGGCGATATTACCGCCATCCAGAGCGCGCTGCTGGCGCAACCGGAAAAGCACCATCTTATAACCTCCCGCGTGGAGCATCCGGCCGTCCGCACCACCTGCCGCATCATGCAAAAACGCGGTCATCGATTGACGGAACTGCCCGTCGATGAGCAGGGGCGGCTTGATTTGCACCAACTGGAAGCCGCCCTTACCGACGATACGGCGCTCGTCACCATCATGTGGGCCAACAATGAAACCGGCGTGGTCTTTCCTGTTCAGGATATTGCTGAGTTGTGCCGGGCTAAAGGCGTTTTATTTCATACCGACGCCGTACAGGCGGTCGGCAAGCTGCCGATTGACTTACGGAAAACCCCCCTCGACTTGCTGAGCCTTTCCGGCCACAAGCTGCACGCCCCCAAAGGCATCGGGGCCTTTTACGTCCGCAAAGGTACGCCGCTGGCGCCGCTGATGACCGGCGGCCACCAGGAATTCGGTAAACGCGCCGGCACCGAAAATATCGCCGGCATCGTCGCTTTGGGCAAGGCCTGCGAACTGGCCGGTCAGCACCTGTCCGAAGAAAATGAACGTGTCCGGCGACTGCGCGACCGGCTGGAAAAAACCCTGCTGCGCGATTGCCCCGACGCCCGCCTCAACGGCGACCCGGCGAATCGATTGCCCAATACCGCCAATATCAGTTTTGAATTTATTGAAGGTGAAGCCATTTTGCTGCTGATGGATGAAAAAGGCATTTGCGCTTCCAGCGGTTCGGCCTGCACCAGCGGCGCCCTGGAGCCGTCGCACGTGCTGCGGGCGATGGGCGTGCCCTTCACGGCCGTACACGGCTCTATTCGTTTCAGCCTCAGCCGCTTCACCACCGACGAGGACATTGATACCGTCTGCCGCGAATTGCCTCCTATTATCAAACGGCTGCGGCAGTTATCGCCTTTCTCGCCGCAACATCGCACCAACGATGCCCCCGTGGATCGTCCCGAACAAATTCGTCTTTGAAAAAAATCCTTTGCAGCCAACGGAGAAAACCATGAAGGCCAAAGTCAATCCCGATACCTGCACCGGCTGCGGCCTGTGCGTCAGCCTGTGTGAAGAAGTGTTTGAAATGAATGGCGATGTCGCCGTGGTTAAGCTTAACCCTATCCCCGCCGACCTTGCCGACGCCGTCCG